>JAZOCG010000128.1:0-6054 GCA_045596345.1 Acutalibacteraceae bacterium | reverse complement strand
GTCGTCAGCGGGTGGCAAACCTGCATCAGCTCGACCGTGTCGCGCGCGGTTTTGAACAGGACGGTTTTCGCGGCTTGTCCGCGTTTATCCGCCACATCGACCGCCTCGAGGAGCAGGGCAAAGACCTTGCCGCAGGTGATTCGGTCGGCGGCAACAGCGTGCGTTTGATGACGGTACACGGCTCAAAGGGTCTGGAATATCCCGTCGTTTTCCTCGCGCGCCTGAGCGGGCAATTCAACAACGATGACGCGCGTAAAAAGCTGTTGTTCCACGACACGGTGGGCGTCGGTCTTTGTCGTCAGGACGAGCAGACACAGACCAAGGGGCGCACGTTACCCTTTACAGGGGTGCTCGCTGCGCGTCAGCAGGATGACCGTGCGGAGGAACTGCGCGTGTGGTACGTTGCAATGACCCGCGCGAAGGAAAAACTGTGTATCGTGCTCACCGAGCGCGATCTGAAAAGAAAGCTCGAAACACTGGAAGCCGCACTGACCTCGGCGCGGGTGATCTCTCCCGAGAGTATTTTGCACGCGGCAAGTCCCGCGGATTGGTTCTTGTCGGCGGCACTGCGGCATCCGTCATTCGCGGCGTTACGCACTTCCCCGGATACGACGTTGTCGCTGGCGGCAACAGGTGATTGGCGGGTGGAGGTGCTCGACCCATCGTCGCTTGACGAGCAGACGGTCACCGTAACGACCGAAACCGCCGTCGCAGACAATCGGCTGACGGCGATGCTCAAAGAGCGGATGTCGTATACCTACCCATACACCGCGCTCGCGCGCGTACCGGCGAAGGTTGCCGCCTCGCAGTTGTCGCACGAAGGCTTAAGCCGACAGCATATCGCGGACAAGCGTCCCGATTTTCTGCAAAAAGATGGGATGTCCGCCGCACAAAAGGGGACGGCGTTGCACACCTTTATGCAGTTCGCGGATTATACGCGTGCGGCGGCGGATAGCGGTGCGGAAGCCGTGCGATTGGTTGCTGCGGGCTTTCTCGCGCCGTATCAGGCGGAGGTGTTGCCGTTTGATAAGATCGACCGCTTCTTTGCAAGTGACCTGTATGCGCGTATGACACAGTCCCCCGACTGTCGCCGTGAGTTCCATTTTACCGTTACCGTACCGGCAGATACCGTGACGGATGAGCCGCTGACAGCGGACGGAGAAGCGGTGTTGGTGCAGGGTATCGCGGACTGTGTGTTTCGCGAGGGAGATGCGCTTGTCTTGCTTGACTACAAGACCGATCGCGTGACCACCGAGCAGGAACTGGTCGACCGCTACCGTGCACAGATGCGCTTTTACAAGCAAGCACTCGAACAGATCTTTGAGCTTCCCGTCAAGCAGGCGGTGCTGTATAGTTTTCGTCTCGGCACCACTGTTCAAGTGGATATCTAAAAAACCAAAAAGGACACCCGATCAACGGTCGGGTGTCCTTTTATCGTAAGGTTATAACAGTTGCATAAGCCACTCGGTCACAAAGACGGCAGCACAACTGAGTGCCGCAACGGTGACCAGACTGCGCTTGCACAGTGCGGCGATGAGTGCCACTGCCAGCGCGACCGCGCCGCTGATGACGGCGTTGGTCGAGGTGAGAATGGCGGGAAAGGTCATCGCGGTCAGGCAGGCGCAGGGCACATACGCGAGGAAAGAACGGATAAAGCGGTTCTTGATCTCCTTTCGGAAGAAGACGAGCGGGATCATACGGATAAGGTAGGTGGTGACTGCCATCACCAGTATGTAGATATATGGGCTCATTCGCTCGCCTCCTCTCGGTCGTCGATCGGGAAGAGCAGCGCGCAGACTGCCGCCGCAATGACGGTACACAGCACGATGGCAAGACCGCTGTCGATGGTTTTGAGCCACGGTATCCACGCGAACAGACAACTTAAGGTTGCCGCAAGCAGGGCGGCGATGCGTTTCGGCTTGCTTTCGACCGCCTGCGGTACGACGATGGCGACGAACATTCCGTAGAGTGCTACGCCGAGCGCGGTGCTCACCGAGGAGGGGAGAATATCCCCCGCCAGCGCACCGAGCAGCGTACCGCTTGTCCAGCCGATGAGAGGGGTCAGTCCCAGTCCGTACATATAGGGGATGGTCAGCGGCACGGGACGTTGCATCGCGAGCGCGAAGATCTCGTCGGTGTTGAAAAAGGCGATGACCAGCCGCTGCAGGACACCGAAATCCTTGCCGAGCTTCTGGCTGAGTGCGAGGCTCATCAGCGCATAGCGGCTGTTGATGACGAGTTGGGTGAGCAGCATAATCCATAATGAGGATGCCGCGGCGATGACGCCGACGGCGGCGAATTGCCCTGCGCTGGTAAGGTTTGTGAGCGACATAACCGTTGCTTGTATAACGCTGACGGTGTTTACCGCCGCTACGCCGAAGCCGAAGCTGACGGCGAAATAGCCGACACCGACGGGCAGGCTGTCCCGCACGCCGAGCAAATAGTCTTTGCGTTCCATTGATCTGTTCCTTCCGTGGATTTACTTGAGCCGATCGGCGATATCGAGGATGAGCTTTTCGGTCTTTTCCCAGCCGAGGCAGGGATCGGTGATGGACTGTCCGAACTGATGGTCGGTCGCGCTCGCCGCACCGTCGACAAGGTAGCTCTCGATCATCAGACCCTTGACCAGACGGCGCACATCGGGGTTGTGGTTACAGCTGTGCACCACATCAGACGCGATACGCACCTGCTCGGCGTATTTCTTGCCGGAGTTATTGTGGTTGGTGTCGATGATCGCGGCGGGGTTGATGAGGTCAGATTTGGCATACAACTCGTTTAACTGCATCAGATCCTCATAGTGGTAGTTGGACACCGAGCGACCCGTGTAGTCGACGTAGCCGCGCATGATCGCGTGGGCAGAGGGGTTGCCGCTGCTCTTTACCTCCCAGCCGCGGTAGATGAAGGTGTGTCCGTGCTGTGCAGCCGAGATGGCGTTCATCATCACGGTCAGATCGCCGCCCGTGGGGTTTGTCATGCCGACCGGCTCGTCGATGCCGCTCGCGGTAAGACGATGCTGCTGATTCTCCACCGAGCGCGCACCGATCGCCACATACGCGAGCAGGTCGGACAGATAGCGGTGATTTTCGGGGTACAGCATCTCGTCCGCGCAGGTAAAACCGTAGTCGCGCAGAGCACTCAGATGCAGATCGCGGATGGCGAGGATACCCCCGAGCATATCGGGGCTGTGGGTGGGATCGGGCTGATGCAGCATCCCCTTGTAGCCCGCGCCGGTGGTGCGGGGCTTGTTGGTGTAGATGCGGGGGATGATGAGAATCTTATCCGCCACCTGATCCTGCACGCGGCGCAGGCGGGAGATGTATTCGAGAACGGGCTCCTTGCTCTCCGCGGAGCAGGGACCGATAATCAGCAAAAACTTATCCGATTCGCCCGCAAATACGCGGCGGATCTCCTCGGCGCGCGCCTCGCGCACTTTGGCGAGCTCGGCGGTGACGGGGTATTGTTCTTTGATGTCCTTCGGGATGGGGAGTTTACGTTTGAAATCCATACTCATAGCAGGTTACCTCTTTTCAGATCAGGGTTTATCGAACAGCGCACGGCGGGCGGTGGAGACACGCATCATCTCGCGCATCCCGTCACGATCGCCGTCGCGCACGGTGGTGTACAGGCGTTCAAAGGCGTCGCGGAAACGATCCATCTCCTCAAGCAGCACCTCGCGGTTTTCGAGGAACAGTTCACTCCACATCGCATCGTTGATGCGGGCGATGCGGGTCAGATCGCGGAACGAGTCACCCGTGTAACGCACCAGTGCGGGATCGTCCTTCGCGCACATCAGCGACACCGCGATGCAGTGGGTCAGCTGGGACAGAAAGCCGATCATCTCATCATGCCGTTCAGGGCTAAGTTGCGATACGTTGTGAAAGCCCAGTGTCCAGCCGAGATCCTCGCACAGTTCGGTCGCCTCGGGGGAATTATTCTCGGTCGGAACGACCAGATAGTTTGCGCCGTAGAAGATGCGGTCGTCGGCATTCTCCACGCCGCCGACCTCGCGACCCGCCATCGGGTGCGCGGCAATGTATTCCACGCCATCGGGGAGCAGCGCATTGATGCGGGGAATGATGCTTCCCTTGACACCTGTCACGTCGGTGACGATGGTGCCGCTTGTCAGCAGATGCCCGTTCTGCTCCATCCACTCAATAAAGGTATGCGGATAGAGCGCGAAGATGACGAGATCCGCTTTCGCGATCAATTCGGGCTCGACTTCGGTGGTGCCGTAATCGATGATACCTTTATTCATCGCGTAGTCGACGGAGGACTGCTCGAGCGTGATCGCGCTGACGCGGTAACCGCGGCGGCTCAGTGCCATCGCGTAACTACCGCCGAGCAAGCCGAGACCTACGATAAGTATATGATGATGTTTTTCCAGTCTCATTGTTTGTTCACCTGAATTCCCAGCTTTGTAATATCGTCAAAAAAGGTCGGGTAGCTTTTAGCCACCGCCTCGGCCCCCGCGATCTCGCCGCCGACGAGGGAGCACAGCACGCTCATCGCCATCACGATGCGGTGATCGTTATGCCCGTTGATGGGGCAGGTGGGCGCGTGCAGAGGGGCGTTGTGTACAATAACACGATTGTTTTCCACCGTGACGGGGATACCGCATTTATTGAGTTCCGCCTGCATCGCGGCGGCGCGGTCGGATTCTTTGATTTTGAGCCGCGCCGTGCCTTCAAAGACGCCGCCCTGCTTCGCCGCCGCCACCGCAAATAGGATGGGCGCAAGGTCGGGACAGTCGCCAAGGTCGATGGGGGCGTTGTCGCCGCTGTCCAGGCGAGCGAACAAGTCACGATACACGCGGTCGCCTTGCGCGGAATACGTATCCAGTCCTGCTACCGCCACGTCACCGCCGAAGAGGTTAAACGCCTCAAGAAAGGCGGCGTTGGACCAGTCGCCTTCGACCGCTATGTTGCGGGGGCGGTAGATCTGGTGCGCGGGGATGTGAATGGCATCTTCCGTACGTAACAGGCGGATGCCGAAATCGGCGAGTGCCTTGAGTGTAAGGTCGATGTAGGAGAGGCTTTCCGCCTTCCCCGTGATCTGAATAACACTGTCCTGCTCGGCGAGCGGCAGAGCAAACAACAGACCGCTGATGAACTGGCTGGACACGTCACCGGGGACGGTATAGTGACCGCCACCGAGCGGACCGCACACGGTCAGCGTATTACCCTGCTGTTCAAAACGCAGACCCGCCGCTGTGCACAGGTCGGCATATACGCCGAGCGGGCGTTGCATCAGCCGCTCGGCACCCGTTAGCGTGACGGGTTTATCCGACAGTAGACACAGCGGGATCATAAAGCGCAAGGTGGAGCCGCTTTCGCCGCAGTCGAGCGGTGCGATTGGCGCGATAGCGGTAGGATCGAGCCCGCCGATATGCACGGTGTCGCCGTTTTCTTCGATGTGTGCACCGAGTGAGGCAAGACATCGCAACGTGGCATTGATATCGTCCGAGTGTGCCACGTTTGTAACGGTACTGCCCGCCGACAACGCCCCGCAGATGAGTGCGCGGTGTGCCATGCTTTTGGACGGCGGTGCGGTGACGTGACCGCGTGCCGTGGATGGCTTAATAATAACGTTCATTCATTTCGCCTCGATAATTGTTTTGAGAAAGTCCATAGCCTCGGTGTAGCCGTTAAGCCCGTGACCGCAGATGGTCTTGACACAGGCGGCACGCACGAAGCTTACCTGACGAAAATCTTCACGAGCACGGACGTCCGAAATGTGCACTTCGACCGTCGGGATACCAACCGCTTTGACCGCGTCGAGGATGGCAACACTGGTATGGGTGTAGGCGGCGGGGTTAATGACGATGCCGTCAACCTTATCATAGTAACATCGCTGGATCTCGTCGACAAGGTCACCCTCGTGGTTGGACTGGTAGCAGGTGACGGTCACCCCGATCTTGTCGCCATGCGCTTTGACCAGCGCGCGCAGCGCGTCGTATCCGCTGTTGCCGTAGATTTCCGGCTCGCGGATACCCAGCATATTGAGATTAGGACCGTTAATAATCGCAATGTTCATTTTATAAACCCTTCTTCCATC
>JAZOCG010000127.1:0-8128 GCA_045596345.1 Acutalibacteraceae bacterium | reverse complement strand
TTCACTCCACACCGCGTCAATACCCGCGGCGATGACCTCGCCGTCCTTGACGGCGTCGGCGACCCCGTGTCCCATACGGCCCTGACAGCCGGACAGCAAAAAACGCATAATACTGTTCCTCACTTTACTAATCCGGGTCGGCGCAGGATGTTTTCCAGCGCGGCGAGGGCTTTGTCTTCCATCGGGTAGAGCGGCAGGCGGCATTCGCCCACGTTCTTTCCCATTAAGTTCATCGCCGCCTTGACGGGGATGGGGTTGACGTCGGTGAACAGCCCGTTGGCGAGGTCGAGGTAATGCAGTTGCAATCGCTTACTCTCCTCGACGTTGCCGTCAAACCACGTCTGACAGATAGCGTGTGTTTCCCGCGGGATGACGTTGGACAGCACCGAGATAACGCCGAGACCCCCGAGCGATAAGATCGGTACGATCTGGTCGTCGTTGCCCGAATAGATCGGCAGATCGCACATCGCGGCGATCTTCGCCACCGAGGAGAGATCCCCGTTGGCTTGCTTTAAGCCCACAATATTATCTACTTTCGCGAGCGTCGCCACCGTCTCGGGCGCGATGTTCAGCCCTGTGCGGGACGGCACGTTATACAGGATCATCGGCAGATCGGCACTCGCCGCCACGGCGGTGTAGTGCGCGATAAGCCCCCGTTGTGAGGTCTTATTGTAGTAGGGCGACACGAGCAACAGTCCGTCCGCGCCGAGACGCTTCGCCCCGCGGCAGGAGTTGATGCAGTGGTCGGTGTCGTTGGAGCCCGTACCCGCGATGATGGGCAGACGTCCCGCGGCGCGGTCGACTGCGACCTTGATCGCCTCGAGATGCTCTTCCATCTTGAGGGTGGGGGCTTCGCCCGTCGTGCCGCACATAATGATGGCATCCGTGCCGTTCTCGATGTGCCAGTCGACCAGCTCTTCGATCTTTGCGTAGTTGATGCTGCCGTCGTGCAGCATTGGGGTGACGAGTGCCACGCCGGCACCGGTGAATAAAGCCTGTTTACTCATACAAAACGCCCCCTATGAAAATGTTGAATATCAGATATAGTTATCTGCACACAGCAGTTCGGCGAGCAACACCGCACCGCCGGCGGCACCGCGCAGGGTGTTGTGGGACAGACCGACAAACTTATAGTCGTACTGGCTGTCCTCGCGCAGACGACCGAGGGACACGGTCATACCGCCCTCGAGGTCGCGGTGCAGTTTGGTCTGCGGCATGTTATCTTCTTCAAAGTACTTGAGGAACTGCTTGGGTGCCGAGGGAAGCTTCAGCTCCTGCGGACGACCGCTAAAATTATTCCACTTTTCAAGGATCTGCTCCTTGGTGGGCTTGTTCTCAAAGCGGACGAACACCGCGGCGAAGTGACCGTTGGTCACGGGCACGCGCAAGCACTGCGCGGTGAACGCGGGGGTCGTCGCGGGGACGATCTCACCGTTTTCGATCTTGCCCCAGATCTTGAGCGGCTCCTGTTCGGATTTCTCTTCTTCGCCGCCGATGTAGGGGATGACGTTATCCACCATCTCGGGCCAACGCTCGAAGGTCTTGCCCGCACCCGAGATCGCCTGATAGGTGCAAACGAGTGCTTCCTTCACGCCGAACTCGTCGAGCGGGAACAGCGCGGGAACGTAGCTCTGCAGAGAGCAGTTGGACTTGACCGCAACGAAGCCGCGCTTGGTGCCCAGACGCTGACGCTGGCTCTCAATGATCTCCTCGTGCTGCCAGTTGAGCTCAGGGATGATCATCGGCACGTCGGGGGTGCCGCGATGTGCGCTGTTGTTGGACACGACGGGGCACTCTGCTTTAGCATACGCTTCTTCGAGTGCGCGGATCTCCGCCTTGGGCATATCGACGGCACAGAAGATGAAATCCACCTGCGCGGCGACCGCCTGCACGTCGGAGGCATCCAGCACGATCATATTCTTCATCGCCTCGGGCATAGCGGTATCCATCGCCCAGCGACCTGCAACCGCCTCCTCATAAGTCTTGCCCGCGGAGCGGGGGCTGGCGGCGAGCGCGGTGACGGTGAACCACGGATGGTTCTCCAGCAACGTCATAAATCGCTGACCCACCATACCGGTACAACCGACGACACCTACACGATACTGTTTCATATTCATCATACTTCCTTTCACAGCGGAACAGAACAAATCGGAAAAAACCGTTGAAAAAATGCCGCTTATAATATATAATGATTTACATCGTCCCCTATTCTACCACTCAATATAGGGGATTGTCAATAACACGGTGTAAAAGAAAGCAGGGTTTTGTTGGTTATGCTTCGACAGGATTTTTACTACGATCTTCCCGAGGAACTCATCGCGCAGGAACCGATCGAGCCACGGGATGCCTCGCGTCTGTTGTCGCTCGATCGCGTAAGCGGGACGGTGACGGATCGGCATTTCTCGGATATTCTCGACTACCTGCGCGAGGGCGACTGCCTCGTGCTCAACGACAGCCGCGTGTTGCCTGCGCGCCTGCTCGGCAAACGTGCCGCAACGGGCGCAAACGTGGAGTTGCTGCTGCTCACCCCGCACGGAAACGATACGTGGGAGGCACTCGCGGGTCCCGGTCGCCGCGCAAAGCCGGGGGATACGCTGTCCTTTGGCGAGGGCTTGCTCACCGCCGAGGTGCTGGAGATCCTCGAGGGCGGCAACCGACTGGTGAAATTCTCGTACGAGGGCAATTTTTATCACGTGCTTGAGCGCGTCGGACAGATGCCCCTGCCGCCGTATATCAAGAAAAAACTGGAAAACGGCGAGCGGTATCAGACGGTGTATTCCCGCGAGATGGGCAGTGCCGCCGCGCCGACGGCGGGTCTGCATTTTACCCCCGAACTGCTGGAGAAGATCAAGGCGAAAGGCGTGGATATTGCTTACGTCACGCTGCACGTGGGGCTTGGTACCTTTCGCCCCGTCAAAGAGGATAACATCGAAAATCACACGATGCACGCCGAGCATTATGAGTTGTCCGCCGAAACGGCAGAGGTCATCAACCGCACCCGTGAGCGGGGTGGGCGGGTGATCGCTGTCGGCACGACGAGTTGCCGTACACTGGAGAGTGTCGGGCTGACAAACGGGCGCGTCGAGCCGGCTGACGGCTGGACAAGCATCTTTATTTACCCGGGTTATGAATTTCAGGTGCTGGATGGACTGATCACCAATTTCCATCTGCCCGAAAGCACGCTGATTATGTTGGTCAGTGCCTTCGCGGGGTATGAGCACACGATGAACGCCTACCGCCACGCGGTAGAGGAGAGGTATCGGTTCTTTTCGTTTGGCGATGCGATGCTGATTATATAAATTCCGCCATACGGCGTTAAATCTTCGACTTGACGCCCTCGACGTAGACAAACTACGCCGTCGGGTGTCGCGCTCGATTTGCCTTGTCTGGCGAAATTTCTATTAATCATCACAGAATGTAGGGGTCATTCACGAATGACCCGCGGGCGATTCGTGAATCGCCCCTATGGTATGGAACAAAAGAATTCTAGGAGAATTTTCTATGATGAAAGTAATCAAAACCGAGGGGAATGCCCGCCGCGGTGTATTCGAAACACCGCACGGCACGGTACAGACCCCCGCGTTTATGAACGTCGCGACCAGCGCGGCGATCAAGGGCGGCGTGTCCGCGTTTGACCTTAAAGACCTGCACTGTCAGGTGATGCTGTGCAACACCTACCACCTGCACGTGCGCCCCGGTGATGACCTTGTGCGCCGTATGGGCGGGCTGCATAAGTTTACGGGTTGGGACGGTCCCATCCTCACCGACAGCGGCGGATTTCAGGTGTTTTCGCTCGCGGGTCTGCGTAAAATAAAAGAAGAGGGCGTGTATTTCTCCTCCCACATCGACGGAAAGAAATTGTTCATCGGTCCCGAGGAGAGTATGCGTATCCAGTCCAACCTTGGTTCCACCATCGCGATGGCGTTTGACGAGTGCGTGGAAAACCCCGCGAAATACGACTATTCCAAGGCGTCCTGCGAGCGCACGACGCGCTGGCTCAAACGGTGTAAAGAAGAGATGGCACGGCTCAACTCCTTGCCCGACACCGTCAACCCGCGCCAGATGTTGTTCGGCATCAACCAAGGCTGCACCTACGCCGACCTTCGCGTACAGCATATGCAACAGATCGCCGAGCTTGATCTTGACGGCTATGCCATCGGGGGCTTGGCCGTCGGTGAGCCAGCCGAGGTGATGTACGAGATGATCGAGGCGGTCGAGCCGCATATGCCGAAGGATAAGATCCGCTATCTGATGGGGGTCGGCACGCCCGAGAACATTCTTGAGGCGGTGCACCACGGCGTTGATCTCTTCGACTGCGTGATGCCCTCGCGCAACGCGCGCCACGGGCACATCTTCACCTGGCAAGGACACCGTAACCTCATCAACAACAAATATGCCGACGATCCCCGTCCGCTGGATGAGGAGTGCGACTGTCCCGTCTGCCGCAATTACTCCCGCGGCTATATCCGCCACCTGCTCAAGGCGGGGGAAATGCTGGGTATGCGGCTGACGGTGATGCACAATCTGTATTTCTACAACACGCTGATGGAACGCATTCGTGAAGCCCTTGACGAGGGACGTTTTGAGGAATTTTATCGAAAATACACCAACCGTTTGGATGTGCGCATCTAAATAAATTGTAAATTCTCAAGGTAGGGCTTGCACTTTTTGCAATTTACCGATATAATAAGAATAACTTTATTTTTGGAGGAAACTGTTATGAATTTGCTTTCGAATCTTATTCTGCTTGCGGGCGAAGCAGGCGCGACCACCGGAAACACGCCGGATCCTAATCAGGGCGGTTTGGGCGGTATGCTCGTGTCTTTTCTGCCGCTGATCCTCATCGTGGTGCTGATGTACTTTATGATGATCCGTCCCCAGAAGAAGCGTCAGAAGGAAGAGCAGCAGATGCGCAACAACCTGCGCGTCGGCGATGAGCTGACCACCATCGGCGGTATCAAGGGTCGCGTCGTCAGCATTAAAGACGATACCATCACCATCGAGTCGGGTGCCGACCGTACCAAGATCCAGTTTATGAAGTGGGCGATCCAGTCGGTGGAGACCAAGCACGATACCCCCGTGGATGACGACGATGACGATGATGACGATATCTAAGATATCGAATCATCACCTTAAGCATAATCTTCCCATCTCGGGCATATTAGTTTGTTAACAGAGTTTGGGAGGAATAACACTATGAGAGCACAAGACCGAACCCCATCATTTTTTCGCAGCCTGTTGCGCCCCGCGTTGGTAGGTGTGGCTGTCGGGCTGATCGCTTGCGTCGGCTGTTTGATGCTGGCGGCATTGCTTGTTCGGTCGGTGGACGTTCCGCGCGCGGCGATATTGCCGCTCGCCATCGCCGCCGCCGCGATCGGCGCGTTCCTTGCAGGAATGACCGCTGCCGCGGTTGCCGGACAGCGAGGGTTGTTGCTGGGCGCGGTCTGCGGACTGCTGCTGTGGCTGCTTATCCTGCTGGCGGGGATTGCCCGCTATACGGGGGTCAGCGGCGGCACCGCGCTGATAAAGCTCGCGGCACTCGTGCTGTCGGGCGGTATCGGCGGCGTGCTCGGTGTCAATATGCGTAAGCGTTAAACGTTTTGACTAACGTGATCGGGGGCGGAGTAGGCGGTGCTTACTCCGCTTTTCGTTCTATTTTCTGCGTTGTCCGCATACACATTTTTCGTAAAGGGGAGATGTGTATGAAACGGACAACCACCCGCCGTCGCCGCGAGGCGACCGCGTTTATTACGGAAAATCGCCGATTATTCCCGTTTGTGGGATTGTTTTTGCTCGGTGTATTGTGCGGGGTATTGGTGTATCTTGCCTCCGCCCGCCCCGTCGAGGAATGGACGGGACTGTTGCAGTTGTCGGCGGGCATCCACTCGTGGCAGAGCGGGCTTGCTGCTCTGTGGGGGTCGGTGCTGTCCGTCGTGGTACTGCTCGGCGTGTTGTTTTTGCTCGGCTTGTGGTCTTGCGGCGCGCCGTTTATTTTGCTTGTGCCGCTGTTTCACGGGCTGGGTCTCGGACTGACCGAGGCGTATTATTACAGCCTCGGCGGGCAAGGCGTTGCCGCGGTGGCACTGATCGTAATGCCGCACGGTCTGCTGTGCGCCGCCGTGCTGGTGATGGCGGCGGTCGAGAGCCTGAGGCTGTCGACCAAGCTCAGCCGCCAATTACTTCCTTCGGCGTCCTGCGGTGGATTGTGGGTGCCGTTTCGGCTGTATTGTCTGCGATTTTTGTTGTTTTTGCTGATGACGGTGTTTGTCGGCTTGTTGGATATATTGCTTCGGGTATTGTTTGGGCGGGTGTTACCCTGACCTTGCCCAGAAAGAGAGGAAGTTCCTAATGGCTGGTTTTTTCGGACTGATTAATTATGAAAAGGAAGGTCCCGGTGTGCAGAAAAACGCACCGAAAAAGCGCGCGCCGATCGTCTTTTTCGAGATCTACGGGCGCAAATTCTGGAATTTGTTTTACGCCAACCTGTTGTTCTTGCTGACGTGCTTGCTGATCGTCACCCGCGGTCTGGCGGATGTGGGCTTAACCAAAATTACCCGCAATTTCGCGCGGGAGAAGCACGCGTTTGTGCGAGAGGACTTCTTCGAGACGATCGGGCGCAACTGGAAACAGGCGTTATCTGTCGGGATCATTAATCTCTTGGTGACCGCCGTACTGGTCTTTAATGCGGGCTATTATTTGCTGGGAATGTACCCCGAAATATGGGGGCTTTTGGGGTATGATACCTCAAGTATGGCGGTGATGACCCCTCAGATGTTGGATTACGTTGTGATGGGCGTGACTTCTTTCGGCTTTGTGGTGTTCACGTGGATGAAATACTACATCCCGTTGATGGTGGTGACCTTCAAGTTCAACAACAAAGACCTGTATATGAATGCGTTTAAATTCGCGATCATCGGTCTCAAACAAAATCTGCTGATTTCCGCTGTCTTGTTTGTGTTGTACGCCATCGTGGCGGTGCTGTTCTTTGCGTTTGGGTGGCACATCGGCATAGTGGTACTGCTCATTGCGTTACTGCTTTTGCCGAGTTTTCGCTCGTTGCTTATTCAGTTCACCATCTTCCCGTTGGTGCGCAAGATGATCATCGACCCGTATTACGCGGAGCATCCCGATGCGGACAAGCAGTTGCGCCGCGACCTCAATCTGGAGGTTGAGGAGAGTGCCGAGGAGAAGGCGGAGGTCGTTTTTGACGATACTCTCCCCATCGAAAAGGAAGAACCTACCTTCCCGCGTCAGTACAGTGCGGAGGAGATGCGCCGCATCGCCCGCGCGAAGGCGCAAGAGGATGATGATACGATTTGATAAAGGAATGATACGATGACGGACTATATTTTGATCGGTCTCGGACTGATTACGGTGGGTTTGCTCATTGTGGCGGTGTGTCAGCTCGCGGCGTTGCGCCGTCGGCAGGCAGACACCAAGGTGCTGGAGGATAAGATCAGCCATCTGGAAACCGCTCTGCTCGCCGAACAGCGTGCCGGACGGCAGGAGAGCACGCAGAGCGTGCAGGCGATGAGTCAGGTGCTGCTCACGGCACAGGGACAAGCCAATCAGGCGATGACCGAGAGTTTGGAAAATATTCGCCGTGCGGTGTCGGGACAGCTCGATACCATTCGGCAGGAGAACAACCGTCAGCTGGAGCAGATGCGGCAGACGGTGGATGAAAAGTTGCAAAAGACGCTCAATGACCGCATCAGCCAGTCCTTCCAGCTGGTTAATGAACGGCTTGAGCAGGTATATGCGGGGCTGGGCGAGATGAAAACGCTCGCGAGCGGTGTCGGCGACCTGAAAAAGGTGCTGTCCAACGTCAAGACCCGCGGCGTGCTCGGCGAATTCCAGCTCGGGGCGATCCTCGAGCAGATTCTGTCCCCCGAGCAGTACGAGGCGAATGTCAAGACCCGTCCCGGCAGTACGCATTATGTGGAATACGCGATCAAGCTCCCCGGCAACGACGACGGCACGGTGTGGTTACCCATCGACGCGAAATTCCCCGTCGATGCGTACACCCAGCTTCTCGACGCGTATGATACCGCTGATGCCGACGCGGTGAAGGCGGCGGGCAGTGCGCTGGATGCGCGCATTCGCGCGTTTGCAAAGGATATTCGGGATA
>JAZOCG010000126.1:0-2205 GCA_045596345.1 Acutalibacteraceae bacterium | reverse complement strand
GTAATAAGCGTCCTGCCGGCAAGCCCATAACGGTATAGAAATCGCCGACAATACCCTCAACAAACCGCATACCGTATCCTTGGATACCGTAAGCTCCTGCTTTGTCCATAGGCTCACCTGTCGCGACGTATTCAGCGGCTTCCTGCTGAGTCATCGGGTAAAATTTCACGGCCACAACATCCGTAAAGCCATCTTCCTTTACAATATTATTTTCCTCGTCTGTGCAAATACACCACACACCGGTCATCACCAAATGCTCTCTACCCTGCAGTTTCATCAGCATTTCCACGGCGTGTGCGGGTGATGTCGGCTTACCAAGCGGTTCTCCGTCGAGCACAACCATCGTATCCGCACCTAATATCACGCGGTGAGCGAATTTCTTGGCTATTTGCGATGCTTTTGATCGTGCGAGTGCGCGCACCAGCTCCTCGGGCGGCAGATCTCGAGGTGCTGTCTCTTCCGCCGCAGGGCAAACCTCAAACGGCACGTTGCCGAGGGTGAGGATCTCCCGTCGCCGCGGTGAAGCGGACGCTAATATGATCTTATCGTTCATCAACGTTCTCCTCTACTGCTTGAATAACACGGCAGCAAAACACCGCCAGCTCATCCAACGTCTTGATCTGACCCGCCTCACGGCGCATCGACGCAGCTCCGCGCAGACCGCTCATATACCACGCGGCATGTTTGCGCGCTTCAAGCAGTGCTACGCGCTCTCCTTTGTATTCTGCCGCAAGTTTAGTCTGCCGCATTAGGTCTGCCATCCGTTTCGCAATCGGCGGTGTGGGCAGGATACGATCGTGTTCGAGGTACGCTTCGATCTGCGCGAATACCCAAGGTGCGCCGAGTGCTCCCCTGCCGACCATCACCATATCGCATCCCGTCTGTTCCAACATCGCCGCCGCGGATTTGGCATCTACCACATCACCGTTGCCGATTACAGGCACGTTCACGGCTTCTTTTACTTGTCGGATAATGTCCCAGTCAACGGGCGGAGCATACATCTGATCGCGTGTGCGTCCGTGGACGGCGATCGCATCCGCTCCGCCCGCTTCACACGCACGGGCGACTTCAACCGCGTTGACCGCATCTTTTGAGTAGCCCTTACGGATCTTCACCGTCACAGGCACCTCAACCGCATCCTTCACCGCCTGCACCAGTCGGCGGCAAAGCTCGGGGTCGCGCATTAGCGCACTACCGCAGTGGTTGCCGACGATTTTGGGTGCGGGGCACCCCATATTAATGTCGATCCAGTCAGGCTTATATTCCAGCGACATTACCGCCGCCTTTGCCAAAATAGCGGGTTCGTCACCAAACAACTGGACTGCCGCAGGACGGATATCGTCATCCAGTTCGAGCAGTTCCGCACTTTTACGGTCACCGTACGTCAAACCCTTACCGCTGACCATCTCGCCGACAACAAATGCCGCGCCATAATCCATACACATACGACGAAACGCACGGTCTGCCACACCTGCCATCGGAGCTAACGCCGCATGTCCTTTAATTTCCACATTCCCTATATACAAGGTCATCCGTCCTTTAATCAGTATAGAAACAGTATACACGATTATTGTGCGTTTGAACAGACCTTTTTTACAAAAAATATCCCTCCCGCCGAAGCGGAAGGGATATTTTAGTCAGTTAGAACTCATTAGACGTTCAGCGCGTACAGTTCGCCCAGACGCACCAGATGCTCATAACGAGCCTTAGCGGTCTCCTCAGCCTGCTCGAACAGCGCATTCGCACGATCCGGGAAGGAGCGGGTCAACGAAGAATAACGAGCCTCGTTCATAATGAAGTCACGATAGCTGGTCGTGGGCTCCTTGCTGTCCATGGTGAAGGGGTTCTTACCCTCAGCCTTAGCAGCGGGGTTGAAGCGGAACATATTCCAGTAGCCGCAGTCCACAGCCTTCTTCATCTCGGCCTGGCAGTTGACCATACCACCCTTGATGGAGTGCATCTCACAGGGAGAGTAGCCGATGATCAGGGACGGACCCGGATAAGCCTCAGCCTCAGCGATAGCCTTAATGGTCTGGTTCATATCCGCACCCATCGCGATCTGCGCGACGTAGATATAGCCATAGCTCATCGCGATCTCAGCAAGGCTCTTCTTGGCGATCGCCTTACCGGCGGCAGCGAACTGCGCCACCTGACCGATGTTGGACGCCTTGGGAGCCTGACAAGTCGGAGGCCAAGCGGTCTTAG
>JAZOCG010000125.1:0-2639 GCA_045596345.1 Acutalibacteraceae bacterium | reverse complement strand
GATGGCGCAGGGTAGTTTTAAGTTCGAGATGTTACCGGTAATAAACGACAGATAGGTGCCGCCCGCGCCGAGCATCGGCACGTAGGTGAAGATCTCCACGATACCCACCGCCCAGTACATCGGTGCGGTGGCGACCAGACCCTTGACCAACGAGTTCCACTCGGGAACGGCGTTGAAAATCACCATCAGCGCGGCGGGAAAGGCGAGCAGCAGGATCGCGATCACGATACCCCACGCGCGACCGTCGCGGTGGACACGTTCCATATAGGTTAACTCTGTTTTCTTCATTGTGTCCACCCCCTTAACCTAACCAGTTGGTAAACGGGATGGCGAGTGCCATTCCGCCCACCAGACTCATCGGCAGTGCATAATCGGTCAGCCAGCGGACCTTAAGCTTTGTCGCAAGCAAACCGCACACCGCCATAATCACGGCACTGGATACCATGACACACACGGGAATAAGACAGGAGAAATCGCCCTTGGTTACATTCAGCACATCGCAGAACACGAAACCAAGGAACGCGGAGATCATACCGAGGAACATCGCGTTGTTGAAGATCTCGCCCCATTTCTTATCCTTCATGCCCATCTTGGTCATCCCATTCTGAATGCCTTTGGTCATAAACGGCACCAGCACCAGACCTGCCGCGATGGAGAGGGTCATCACCCACACCACCGACATAAAGATGGACGGGTCGGTGATCACCGCGCCGTCGGGAACGCCCGCCGCTTTGAGCACGTTCTGCGAGGCGACCATCTCATAGCTCATCGAGCCGATGACCGACAGACGCAGCCACGGCAATGCGACGCCGAGGCTCTTGGACAGCGCGACCACACTCACCAGTATTGAAATGGCGGGTGCCACCGTGAAGATTGCCGCCGAGGAAACGGTCTTTTTGACCGTCGCGGCGGCAATACCCAGCTCTTTGGCGCGCTTCACCGCGCGCACGAGAAAATACACCGACTGCGCGAGCACCACGGCGATGATCGCACCGACCAGTATGTACATAATCGGATGATTAACACTGAATGACATACTTTCGACCTCCTGTGTAATTTATCTATTCCCGCTAAACACACGATACAGCGGTTTAATAAATTTTAAAATATATCCTATACCAAACGAAACAGCCGTAACGGCAACGAATCGAACAACGAAATTCAAAAGCAAGGGAATCTGCAGAGAATCTAGAATTAATTCTCCAAGCACAAGTCCGACAAACGAATGAATCCCGTAGATCACCATCGTCGATACCGGCGACTGCGGAAAGTGCTTGATTTGTTCACTGATCTTCAACATCATAAACAAAAATGCTAAGAATACTAGCGGCACCACACAACGTGTGTTGAAAGCCGGAATGACTTCATCGAAGACCAGTGATTCAATAAAGCCAAAAATAACGTACAATGCAGTCGGCACGATTAATGGCAGTTTGCGAACAAACGCTTTAAGATGCTCAACGGCTGCCGTTTCTTTCGCCATAAAGCAGCCGGCAAAGTAATACGCAAAAAAGTTGAAGTGAAAAAGAGCGCGATCATAACCGCCGACATCAACGCTAACGTCAGCCGTTATAAATAACCCAACCACAGCCGTGCCGACAAGCACAACCAAACTGACAAGTCGATTTTTTAACACGTAGAAAAGGATCGGTGCAAGGAGAATGAATACACACAACTGGAACATATACCACATAGGAAAGGTGTATTCATAAAAAATAATACCCTTAACAATACCAAACAGGCTGAGATCCACTGCCTTTTGCAGCTCTCCGGGCATCACCTTAGACAAAAGGGCAAAGAACGCATAATACGATGCCGACCAAGCTAAAAACGGCATCAAAACACTGCCTGCTCGTTTCTTTTGCTTATGGAAAACCGCGTTTACCGTCGGGAGATTGCGATAGAACAAATACCCCGACATAAAGAAAAACATCGGCACAGCCGCCGTGCATATACCGTGCGAGAAAAAGCCCTCAACACGAGCAGAAAAGCCAAGAGCCGTTGACTCGGCTATATTATATTGATGAATCAAGACGACCATCAACGCACATACCCAAGGAACGAGATTTAAAAAGCTCTGTGAAAATAAAGAATTATCCTGTCTGTCTAATAGAGTATGTCGTGTGCTCATCCATTTGTCAACCTCTTTTCTCTGTTTTTTTACAACACGTTTATTCCACCGGTTCAAAGAACGTGTCCGGCTTGTTCGGGTCGAATAGCTCATTCGCCCACATCAATGTCACCAAATCCTCGCTATCGGACAGGTTGATGATGTTATGCGTATAACCTGGCAGCATATGCACCGCCTCGATCTTATCACCGCTGACCTCAAAGTTCAGTACCTCATCCGAACCGATGCGTCGCTGCTGAATAAGCCCACGACCGCTGACGACGATGAAGAATTCCCATTTGGTGTGATGCCAGTGCTGCCCTTTGGTGATACCGGGCTTGGAGATGTTGACCGAGAACTGCCCGCAGTTTGCGGTCTTGAGCAGTTCTGTAAAACTACCGCGCGGGTCGACGTTCATCTTGAGGGGGAACGCCGCCTTTTCGCGCGGGAGATAGGACAGATACGTACTATACAGTTTCTTCGCAAAAGAATTATGCGGGATCTCGGGCATCACGAGTGTTGTCGGCTG
>JAZOCG010000124.1:0-3463 GCA_045596345.1 Acutalibacteraceae bacterium | reverse complement strand
TCGAATTTCTTCGCCGCGTCGTCGCGCTTCGGCGCATCTCGCGACCTCAAAGAACTGGTCAACACCGCACACAAGATGGGGCTGACCGTGCTGCTTGACGTGGTGCACTCTCACGCGGTCAAGAACGTCGGCGAGGGGCTTAACCTCTTTGACGGTACAGAGTACCAGTTCTTCCACGCGGGCGGGCGGGGCGATCACCCTGCGTGGGACACCAAGCTGTTTAACTACGGCAAAAACGAGGTGCTGCATTTCCTGCTCTCTAACCTCAAGTTCTGGATGGATGCGTTCCATTTCGACGGGTTCCGCTTCGACGGCGTGACCTCGATGCTGTACCACGATCACGGGCTGGGCAGTGCGTTCACCGATTATTCGATGTATTTCTCCCTCAACACCGACACCGAGGCGGTCACCTATCTCCAGCTCGCCAACGAACTGGTGCACACGATCAACCCGCGCGCCGTCACCGTCGCCGAGGATATGTCGGGCATGCCGGGGATGTGTATCCCCATCAAGGACGGCGGTATCGGGTTTGATTTCCGTCTGTCGATGGGGATGCCGGATCTGTGGATCAAGTTCCTTAAGGAATACGGCGACGAGCAGTGGGATATGGACAAGCTCTGGTGGGAGCTGAACACCCGCCGTCCGAAAGAAAAAAACATCGGCTACTGCGAGTCGCACGATCAGGCACTCGTAGGGGACAAGACGATTATGTTCCGCCTGTGCGATGCGAATATGTATACGGGGATGAACAAGGGCAGCGGCGACGCCGTCATCGACCGCGGTGTTGCGTTGCACAAGCTCATCCGCCTCGTCACCGCTACCCTCGCGGGCGAGGGGTATCTCAACTTTATGGGCAACGAGTTCGGGCATCCCGAGTGGATCGATTTCCCGCGCGAGGGCAACGGCTGGAGCTACCACTACTGCCGCCGTCAGTGGCATCTCGCGGACGACCCTCAATTGCGTTACGGGCAACTGGAAGCGTTTGACCGCGCGATGATCGCGCTCATGCGCCGCGAGCGACTGCTGACCAAGCCCGCAGAATACCGCGCCGTGCATAACGACGATAAGACGATCATCTACGGTAAAGGGAAACTCACCTTCGCCTTTAACTTCCATCCCACGCGGTCGTACGAGGGGTATTTTATCCCCGTCAAGCAGCCGGGCGAATATGAGGTCGTGCTGTCCAGCGACGATTTCGCCTTCGGCGGGTTTGACCGCATCGACACCGCCTATCGCTATACCGCCGCCCCCACCGAGGACGGACGTTGCGGGTTTATGTGCTATCTGCCCGCCCGCACCGTGGCGGTGTTCAAGCGGGTGGAGTGAGGGGCATAAAACGCAAAAAATAACCCCACTTTCTTTAGGAAACAACAAGAAAAGTCCTACCCTCACGGGTAGGACTTTTCTTATTCATCATCCAGCTTGAGCACCGCCATAAACGCCTCTTGCGGCACTTCGACACTGCCGAGCTGGCGCATACGCTTCTTACCCTCTTTCTGCTTTTCGAGCAGTTTCTTCTTACGGGTAATGTCACCGCCGTAGCACTTCGCCAGCACGTCCTTACGCACCGCGCGGACGGTCTCGCGGGCGATAACCTTGCCGCCGATCGCCGCCTGTACCGGCACTTCGAACAGTTGGCGCGGAATGTTGTCGCGCAACTTCTCGCACATCTTGCGCGCGCGGGTGTAAGCGTTGCCCGAGAACAGGATAAAGGACAAGGCATCCACCATATCGCCGTTGAGCAGGATGTCCAGCTTGACGAGATCGGATTTGACGTAGCCTTTGAGTTCATAGTCGAAGCTCGCGTAGCCCTTGGTGCGGGACTTGAGCGCATCGAAGAAATCGTAGATGATCTCGTTGAGCGGCAGTTCGTAGTGAATGTCCACGCGGGTGGGGTCAAGGTATTTCATATCCTTGAACACGCCGCCCCGCACCTGACACAATTCCATAATGTTGCCGACGTAGTCGTTGGGCGCGTAGATGTGCGCCTCGGCGATCGGCTCTTCCGCCATCGCGATGGTCGCGGGATCGGGATAGTTGGTGGGGTTATCCACCCACATCTCGGTGCCGTCGGTGAGCGTCACGCGGTAGATAACACTCGGCGCGGTGGTGATCAGGTCAAGGTTATACTCGCGTTCAAGGCGTTCTTGGATGATCTCCATATGCAGAAGACCCAAGAACCCGCAACGGAAACCGAACCCGAGCGCGACCGAGGTCTCCGGCTCAAAGGTCAGCGATGCATCGTTGAGCTGCAGACGTTCCAGTGCCTCGCGCAGATCCTGATAATGCGCGCCGTCGGCGGGGAACACGCCGCAGTACACCATCGGGTTCGCCTTGCGGTAGCCGGGGAGAGGCTCGGCGGCGGGGCGGTTCGCGAGGGTGATGGTGTCACCGACGCGGGCATCGCCCACCGTCTTGATGGACGCGGCGAGATAGCCGACCTGTCCCGCGCGCAGTTCTTTGACCGGCTCGAGACGACCCGGGCGCATAATACCGACCTCGACGACGTCGAAGGTCGCGCCGCTCGCCATCATCTTGATGGTGTCGCCCGCCTTGACCGTGCCATCCATCACGCGGAAATACACGATAACGCCGCGGTAGCTGTCGTAATAACTGTCAAAGATCAGTGCCTGCAAAGGCTTCTCGTCATCCCCTTCGGGCGCGGGCAGGCGCACGATGGATTCCAACACCGATTCAATGCCCAGCCCTGCCTTCGCGGAGATGAGCGGGGCTTCGGACGCATCGATGCCGATGATGTCCTCGATCTCGCCCTTGACGCGCTCGGGGTCAGCGGCGGGCAGGTCGATCTTGTTGATGACGGGGATGATCTCCAGCCCGTGCTCCGCCGCGAGATACGTGTTCGCGAGCGTCTGCGCCTCGACGCCCTGCGACGCGTCAACAATGAGCAGCGCGCCCTCGCACGCGGCGAGTGAACGCGACACCTCATAGTTAAAGTCGACGTGACCGGGGGTGTCGATGAGGTTAAAGGTATATTCCTCACCGTCGTCGGCGATATAGTTGAGCGTCACCGCGTGCGCCTTGATGGTGATGCCGCGCTCACGCTCCAGATCCATACTGTCCAGCAGCTGCGCCTCCATATCCCGCAACGCCACCGTGTTGGTCTTTTCCAGCAGACGGTCGGCGAGGGTGGATTTGCCGTGGTCAATATGGGCGATGATGCAAAAATTGCGTGTGTGTTCTCTCTTTTTGGACAAGGGGACACCTCATTTCCGTACAGTTACGGTTATTTTAGCATTTTTTCTTTGATTTGACAAGTCAAAGCATTGAAAAACCTTGCGCGGAATGGTAAAATAGGGGAAAGTCGTTACAAATTTAGTATAATACATTATATATAAGGAGATCATTTATGGACTGGACTGAAGTAACCATCCGTATTCCCACCGCTCACACCGATGAGGCGGCGGCGATCGCGAATATGGCAGTGCCGTACGGCATTTATATC
>JAZOCG010000123.1:0-4144 GCA_045596345.1 Acutalibacteraceae bacterium | reverse complement strand
CGACAAGATCGGCGATGGCTTCATCCTCGATGCCGCTGAGTTGGAAAAGCTTAAGCCTTACGCCGACGATGCCGCCGCAAGAGAAACCTTTATGGCGATCAAACGCCGTAACAAGGAGCGGCTTGCCGCCTACGTGAAACGTGAAAACGGTATCGCTTTGGATGCAAACTCGCTGTTCGACGTGCAGGTCAAGCGTCTGCACGAGTATAAGCGTCAGCACCTCAACGCCCTGCATATCCTCAGCCTCTATCAGATGCTCAAGGATAACCCCAATATGGAGTTTACCCCCCGCACCTACATCTTTGGCGCGAAGTCCGCGCCAGGTTATTTCCTCGCTAAAGAGATCATTCGCTTCATCTGTCGCCTTGGGCAGATGATCGAAAAAGATCCCGCGGTACGCGACAAACTGAAGGTCGTCTACATCGAGGACTACCGCGTTACTCTCGCGGAATTGCTGATGCCCGCCGCGGATATCAGCGAGCAGATCTCGCTCGCGGGCACCGAGGCGAGCGGCACGGGTAATATGAAGCTGATGATGAACGGCGCGATCACCCTCGGCACGCTCGACGGCGCAAACGTCGAGATCTGCGAGGCGGTCGGCGAGGACAATATGTTCCTGTTCGGTATGCGTACCGATGAGGTCGAAGCACTCAAGCGTCAGGGGTACAACCCACGCGCGTATTATATGGATAACCCCACCATTCACCGCGCGATCGACACGATGTATGGCGGCTTTGAAGGACGCAATTACAGCGAGATCGCGGGCTCGCTCATCAACAATGACCCGTATATGGTGCTCGCCGACTTTGCGGATTACGCGCGCGCGCAAAAGGCATCCGGCGACCTCTATCGCGACGCGGATGCGTGGGCGAAAAAGGCGTTGCTCAACACCGCCTGCAGTGGTGTTTTCGCATCGGATCGCTCCATTCGCGACTATAACGACCGCATTTGGCACGTCAACCCCGTTACAAAATAACACCAATGGTTCTTTCGGCGCGAACAGATTGTTCGCGCCGAAAGTTTTTGCTTTTTATCGAAAAAAGCGGTTGCCAAACAGCAAAAGCTGTGGTAAAATATAGATGTATAAATTTGCGTACAGAAAGGGGTGTGACGATGGAACTTCAAGATAAACTGCGCTTAGTGCAAGAGCTTGTCCCCGGCAAGCAGATCACCATCGCCCACATCATCGCCAATCCCGATGAAATCATCTATCGCAAGCTCGGACTTGATCCCGCGGTGGATTACAGCCGCGCAGCGATCGGCATCGTTACGATGTCCCCCGCCGAGACCGCGATCATCGCCGGCGACATCGCCATTAAGACCTCCGGTGTCGAGCTTGGCTTTGTTGACCGCTTCAGCGGTACGCTCATCGTCACGGGTCGTGTGTCCGAGGTGGATGCCGCCCTGCGTGCTCTGACCGACTATTGCCGTGATACCCTCGGGTTCACGGTGTGTGATATCACCAAGACATAATGAAAAAGATCATTTTGATGGGACGTGTCGCCAGCGGCAAGACCACGCTCAAGCAGGCGTTGCGCGGCGAAGCGATCCACTATCACAAGACACAGTATATCCGTCACTCGGACGTCGTCATCGACACCCCCGGCGAATATGCCGAGACCCAGCACCTCGGGCGCGCACTTGCGCTGTATACCTACGAGGCGGATGTGGTCGGATTGCTGCTTAGCGCGACCGAGCCGTACAGTTTATATCCACCTTGCGTGACACCCTGCTGTAACCGCCCCGTCATCGGCATCGTCACCCACATCCACGAGGAAGGCGGCGACCCCGCCCGTGCGGAACGGTGGCTGAGGCTTGCGGGATGCACAACGGTGTTCCACGTCGACAGCACAACAGGCGAAGGCGTGCGGGATATTCTTAATTACCTGCGCGAGCCGGGCGATCCCCCGATAGAATAAAATGAAGCTCCCCCATCCGACGGATGAGGGAGCTTTTATGTTATGTGTTTGCGTGAGAATTAGTTGCACTCCGCGACCAGGTTCTCCGACAGTTCCTTGAGGTAGAACAGTTTACCGGGCAAGGTCGGGATATAGGTCGAGGTGATGTGACGGCTGGGACCGTAGTGCAAGGTGGTGAGCAAGCTCATACCCTGCCACTGCATGCCGCGACCCAGCGCGCCGTCTGCACCGCCGATGATGTAGTCCGCCTGCAGGAACAGACCGGGGCCAACCGTATTCGCGCGGCAAGGCACGAGCGTCGTGCGGCTCTTGAAGCTGGTCAGCGCGTTCTGCTCGATGGTGAGCGGATGCAACTTAACACCGATGCGATAGGGCTGCTTCTTCCACTCTTCGTCCGTCGCAAACTCCTCGCCGATCTGCGGCTCCCAGAACGCGATGTGGCACATTCTGCCGATACCGAACACCAACACAAGCTTGGCACCCTCGGCTTTCAGCTTCGCGATCTTCTCGGGGTAGGTCGGCAGATTTTCTTTGGTAGCAAAGTTTCTCTGCGACTCCGGAACGGTGTTGGCACCCAGCTTATCAAAGAACGCCTGCTTCATACTGTACTCGAAGGACGCGGGGTTATCCGCCGGCAGCGTGTTGCCGTCCGCATCCGCCCACTCGTCCATATTGAAGGTGTACACGTGCTTGCAGGAAACGTTCCACTCATTGAGGAAGTACACCGCCCACTTATACATACCCATCGGACCGACCGGCAGGATCATCGCGAGCTTTTCGCCCTTATCCGCCGCGTTCTTGATCTGGAGCGCGATCTCGTGACCCATATAGGTGTCAAAATCGCTCAAAGAGGTGCACTCGACCGGGGTGAAATCGGGATGCCAGAAATCCTCTCTCGCCAAGCCCTTGTCGCAGCATTCGTCAATGCGCTTAAAGTCCCAGCCGCTCGGGTAGAAGCCCTCTAACAGACTGCCTTTTACTGTGCTCAGAAAATCCATAATACACTCCACCTTTTCTGTATTTTTTCAAAGCTCTTTCAGAAGCTTTGCAAGGTCCTTTGTCATCGGTCGCGGTGCTGACAAGTAACAACCGTTCGCAATGGTATTCTCGTTCATTTTTTAACAATTTTTCCGCTAACGCGATTGACTTTCCTCAAAATCTATTATACAATAGCAAAAAAGCGTTGTATTTATCCGAAATTTTGCAGATTTTAACAATTATTCCGAGGTGACCCTATGCAACCGTTAACCAAACCGGACACGGTGTTGTCCATCGACGGATTTCACAACATAAATTATTTTGAATTCAACAAAGATCACTCCCACCCCATCGAAGCGCACGACTATTGGGAGATGGTGTATGTCGATATGGGTAACGTTCTCGCCGTGACCGAACAAGACAGTATTCTGCTCGAACAGGAGCAGGTCATCTTCCGTGCACCCGGCGAGACCCACGCCCACATTTCAAACAAAGAACATTCGAACAACCTATTGGTCGTTTCCTTTTCCTGCGACAGTCCCTGTATGGCGTTCTTCAAGGAACACAAGGTGTTTACACTGGACAAGACCGCCAAAACCCTGCTGTCGTTATTTATTAATGAAGCAAAAAACGCGCTCGGTCATATCCCCAACCGTTTCTCCGACCGAGCACCACTGGATTTTTCGAAAGAAACATTCGGCTCTTCGCAGTTGATGGAGTGTCATTTCTCGGAATTTCTCATCAAGCTCATCCGCAACCATTCCGGCGATCGACGACACGCCGTCGGCAAAGAGCGGCAAACCGATGAGGATGACCAGGCACAGCGCATCACCGACTATCTTAAAGCACATATCTACGAAGACATTGACCTTGACGATCTGTGCAACGCGTTTTATCTGCGTAAATCCCAGCTCAGCCTGCTATTCAAAAACCATTTCGCGACAAGCCCGATAAAATTTGTGGGCGAACTGAAAATCGCCGAAGCCAAAAAGCTGTTGCGCGAGGATGTATACAGCATCAGCGAGATCGCGGAGAAACTGGGGTTTTCTTGTATACACAGCTTTTCCAGAAGTTTCAAGAACATCACCGGCTTTTGCCCCACCGCATACAAAAAAAGTGTGTCGGGCTGATAAATACGTACCGCTTAACCCCCATCCGTCGGATGGGGGTGTGTTTTTTAAGAACGGATATGGATATCCAATTTAATCATCTGCTTTTTTGTCGCGTCCTTTATATTCCTTAAAATA
>JAZOCG010000122.1:0-2986 GCA_045596345.1 Acutalibacteraceae bacterium | reverse complement strand
GAAATGCCCGACAACGGCACGCTGCCCGTGCCGTTGTCAGGAGATCTCGTGCTGGATAATGTCACCTTCACCTACCCCGGTAACGACAAGCCGACCATCAACGGCGTGTCAATGCATATTAAGCAAGGCGAGAAAGTTGCGCTCGTCGGTTTTAACGGCGCGGGAAAATCCACCCTCATCAAGCTTATCCTGCGTCTGTACGATCCCGACAGCGGTACGGTGCGCCTCGGTGACAACGCCGCGAGTGAATATCCCCTTCGCGACTACCGTCGACATTTCGGCGCGCTGTTCCAGCAGTTCGAAATCATTGCCACAAGCATCGGACAAAACCTCACGATGAGCGACGCCCCGCTCGACAAGGAGAAGGCAGACAAGGTGATGAAAAAGGCGGCGTTCTGGGACAAACTAAACTCCCTGCCCAACGGATACGACACTCCGCTTACCAAGGAGTTTGACGACAACGGGATCAACCTCTCGGGCGGCGAGGCGCAAAAGATCGCGCTCGCCCGCGTGCTGTATGCCGATGCAGGGGTGATCGTACTCGACGAACCTTCGAGCGCACTCGACCCCATCGCGGAATATCAGCTCAACAAGACCGTCACCGAACTCGCAGAGGATAAAACGGTCATCATCATCTCTCACCGTCTCTCCACCACACGTTTCGTGGATAAAATCTATATGCTGGAGGACGGGCGCGTCATTGAGCAAGGCAACCACGACGCCCTGCTCGCTCAAAGCGGCAAATATGCCGAAATGTTCCGATTACAGGCGGAGAAATACCGCTGACAGGAGGCAGACTATGCCCTTTTTACCGATCACAAAAGAAGAAATGATCGCACGCGGTTGGGATGCGGCGGACTTTGTCATCGTCACGGGGGACGCGTACGTCGACCACCCGAGCTTCGGCACAGCGATCATCTCGCGTGTGCTGGAGAGCCGCAGGTATCGCGTGTGCATCATCCCCCAGCCGCAGACCGACGCGGACTATCGCCGTTTCGGTGCGCCGCGGCTCGCGTTTCTCGTCAACGGCGGCAATATCGACCCGATGGTCGCCCACTACACCGCCGCGAAGAAACGGCGCAGTGAGGACGCCTACTCCCCCGGCGGCAAGGCGGGGCTACGCCCCGACCGTGCCACCATCACCTACACCCGCGCCTTGCGGCGGCTGTTCGGAGACGTGCCGATCGCCATCGGCGGTTTAGAGGCATCCCTGCGGCGGTTTGCCCACTACGACTACTGGGACGACTGCGTGCGCCCGTCGATCCTCGCAGACAGCGGCGCAGATCTGTTGATGTTCGGGATGGGCGAGCGGCACATCGTGGAGATCGCTGACCGTCTCGCCGCGGGCGAGGACATCCGCGCGCTCACCGACGTGCGCGGCACCTGTTATCTCGTCAAGGCGACCGACTATCAACCGATGCCCTGCGCCGAGTGTCCGTCCTACGAGGCGGTGAGCACCCCCGACGAAAACGGCAAGAAACAATACGCGATCTCCTGCCGCATCCAACAGCAGGAGCACGATGCCATCCGCGGTAAGGCGATCATCCAACGTCACGGCGACCGCATCCTCGTGCAAAACCCGCCGTCGATGCCGCTGGCGACCGACGAACTTGACAAGGTGTACGCCTTGCCATTTATGCGGGATGTTCACCCAAGCTATGAAGCGCAGGGCGGTGTGCCCGGCATCGCCGAGGTCAAATTCTCCGTCATCCACAACCGCGGCTGTACGGGCGCGTGCAACTTCTGCGCGCTCGCGTATCACCAAGGGCGGATGGTCACCTGCCGCAGTCACGATTCCGTCGTGCGCGAGGTGGAACAGATCGTGCAGATGCCCGATTTCAAGGGCTACATCCACGACGTCGGCGGTCCGACTGCCAACTTCCGTGCGCCATCGTGTGATAAACAATTAAAGCACGGCTTGTGCAAGGATAAGAAATGCCTTGCCCCGACAATGTGCCCCGCGATGAAGGTGGATCACAGCGACTATCTCGCGCTTTTACGTCGCCTGCGTAAGATCGACGGGGTGAAAAAGGTGTTCATCCGCTCGGGCATCCGCTACGACTACCTGCTCGCTGACAAGGACGAAAGCTTCTTTAAGGAACTCATTCAGCACCACGTCAGCGGACAACTCAAGGTCGCGCCCGAGCACGTATCCGACCGTGTGCTGAAGTATATGGGCAAGCCGTCCTTTTCGGTGTACAAGAAATTCCGCAGTCGCTTTTATGAACTGACCAAGAGCGCGGGCAAAAAGCAATATCTTGTCCCCTATTTGATGTCCTCGCATCCGGGCAGTACGATCAACGACGCCATCAAGCTCGCGCAATTCCTCAAGAAAGAGGGTCTGCACCCCGAGCAGGTGCAGGATTTCTATCCCACCCCCGGCACGGTGTCCACCTGTATGTTCTATACGGGGCTTGACCCGATGACGATGCAGCCCGTGTACGTCCCCCGCACGCCCAAGGAAAAAGCGGAACAGCGCGCACTGCTGCAATATTACCGCCCCGAAAACCGCGCGATCGTCCTCGCCGCTCTACAGAAAGCGAAGCGATACGACCTCATCGGCACGGGCGCGGGCTGTCTTGTCCCGCCGCCCGCAGGCTCACGACCAACGCAAGCGAAAAAGCCGGACAAAAAGAAATTCAGCCGATACAGTCGGAAGAAGAAATAACGAAATGCCCTCTGCATCCAGGGGGCATTTCGTTATAAAATCCACTCTTTTCTTTTTTGCTTTTATATGGTAATATAACATTGTATTAATAAAATCCTCTCCAAGGAGGCTGTGTTATGACCAATCCGCTCAAAAAAGACAAGGAACTCGGGCTTGCCGCTTTCGGGCTGACGCTCGGGATGGCGATCTTGCTGTTTTTGCCGTTTGTCATCTACAACCGCGGCTATTTCATCTACTACGGCGACTTTAACGCCCAGCAGATCCCCTTCTACCAGCTCGCCCACCAGGCGATCCGTGAGGGCAACATCGGCTGGAACT
>JAZOCG010000121.1:0-3293 GCA_045596345.1 Acutalibacteraceae bacterium | reverse complement strand
GCTTGGCCTCCGACTTTGCTGACGCGTTAAATGCGGTTGACAGATTTTCAGCTATTTGAACAGGGATAAAACAGAAGCACCGCCTATCGGCGGTGCTTCTGTTTTTCTGTTTTACTGAAAACTGATATCCAACAACCCGCTGGCGTCTTCCCAGCGACCGCTTTCATATTCCGCGCCCATCACGATGGCAACGCAAGTTTTTCCCTCGCGCTCGGCGGAGGCGGCGAGGCAATAGCCCGCTTTATCGGTCGAGCCGGTCTTGAGTCCCGTTGCACCCGCATAGGAGAAGGCGTTATTCTCTTGAATGAGGCGGTTAGAGTTCTTCCAGTTGACCGTCTGCCCTGACAGCAGGGTGGTGGTCACTTCGGGGGTCGCCACCACATCGGCAATGGCTTCGTTCTGCAAGGCGCAGGCGGCAATCTTGAGCATATCCGTGGCGGTGGTGTAATGGTCGGCGGCATCGATGCCGTCGGGGTTGGCGAAGTGCGTTCCTTTACAGCCGAGCGCGGTCGCCTTTTCGTTCATCTTGCGGACAAATGCGGTGAGCGCGGCAGTTTTATCCAACTGCTCGTTGCCCTCGATAACGCGACCGACCTGCACGGCGAGCGCATACGCCGCGTCGTTGCCCGAGGGCAATAGCATCGCCTGCAGCAGGTTGTGGAGCATCAGCCGCGTGCCGACGGTAAGGTAGGCACGGCTGGATTGCGGGTCGATCATATAGATCTCATCTCCGACGGTGAACACGCTGTCTGACGGCGCGTTTTCCACCGCGACGATGGCGGTCATCAGCTTGGTCAGGCTGGCGGGATAGCATTTTGCGTCCGCGTTCTTGGAATACAGCACGCGGTTGTTCGTAATGTCGCTGAGAATCACGTACGGCGAGGCAGTATTGCGGTCGATAAAGCTTTTCGGTAACGTCTTACCGGTGGTGGGGGTGGTTTCGCTCACCGCCGACGAGGTCGTCCCGCCGTCGCTGTGTCTGCCGAGGGTGATCGCCACTACGCCGATCGCCAGAGCGGCGGCAAGCACCACCGCGACGATGGCGATGATCGCCTTCTTTTTATTTGCGCGCGACCGATAGCCGCGGCGTAACGAGTATCCCATGCATACCGCCGTCCTTTTTTATAACATCCCTTTTATTTTACAATACGTGCGGGGAAAAAGCAACTGTTTTTACGAGTTTTATACGATGGTGACGCCCTTGTAATAATACTGCAAGATCTCCTGCCAGGTATACCCCTGCTTGGCGAGGTGGTTGGCACCGACTTGGCTCATCCCCACGCCGTGTCCGTATCCGCGCACGGCGAAGGTGAAGCATCCCTCGGCGAAGGTCACCGTAAAAGTCGCCGACCGCAAACCCAGTGCGGTACGCACGGCGGTACCTGCGAGGGATTTGTCGCCGATGGGGATGGTGGCTACCGTGCCTGCGGCGGACAAGGTCGGCTTGCCGAACCACGCGGCGGGATCGCCGCCGAGCGTCGGCGGATCGGGGCAGGTGGCGAGGGCGGCTTTGACCTCGTCGGGGGTGAACGTGAGGGTGGTTTGGTAGTTGGCGGCGAGCTTATCGCCCTCGCTCGCCACCGACTGCAGATACGGCACGTCCGAGCCCCACACCGTCTTAGCGGTCTCGGTCGTGCCGTTGCTCATCGCAAAAAAGCAGGCATCGATCCACGCGCTGTTATAGGTGATGTGTCGGTCGGTGACGGCATCTACGGCGGCGCAGAGTTTGGCATAATACTCGTCAAACTTATCCCCCCATCGCTCGCGCAGTTTCTCCACGGTATATTCTTGCGGGAATTTCGGGTCAGGGGTCGTGAAATGCGCGCCTTTGAGTGCGGGGTCGGGTTGTGCCGTGCGCGCGCGGACACGTCGCCCGTAATATGTATAGGCCGCCACCGCCTGCGCTTTGAGTGCCTCGTCGTGGTATGAGGGGGACATCTCAAACGCGAGTGTGCGGATGAGAAATTCGCGGCGGCTGAGTTCCACCACGGTGTCATCGACGAGCACCTTGAAGATCGCCTCATCCGCGGGTGTATCGTCGGATGCGGACGACGTGTTATCCAACGGATCGTCGACGGATGACAGCGGCTCGTTATCGGGCGGTGCGGCGGTTGCTTGCGAGCGCGGCAATGCGAGCGAGGGGATCAGCAACAACAAGCACGCCACGATGAGGATAAAAACAGCATACCCTTTCATTGATTCGTCCTTTCTTTGCCTTGACTTTGGAGGCAAAACAGATTATAGTTATATATATTGCATTGACGCAAGTGGGTTGTCCTACGCTAGATATATATGTGCGACGAATCCGGATAATACCTTCCGAAAGGTGGATAACGAATATGAGCAAGAAAACAAAGCGGTGCTGGACGTGGGCACCGTATGCGCTCGCCGTCACGGGAGCGGTCGGCGCGGCACTGCTGTGCGTTCTGCGCGTGGCGTTAGTGCCGATCCTGTGGGATTCGGATGTCGGTCACTTTGCGGTGAATCTGCCGGCGATGATCTCGTTGTCGGTGGCGTTGGTTGCGATGGCGGTGATGGCATTTTACACCCCGCGTGAGCATATGGATATTCCGGAATCGCGCGCGTTGCCGACCGCTTTGGCAGGGATACTCGCGGGCGGTGCGCTCGGCGCGACCGCGTTGTATGAGGCTTTTTGCTGGATGATCGGCGGCGTTCTGCCGCCTCCCGGACAGATGCAGTTCAGTATGCTGACAATGTTGTTGCTGTACGGTATGCTGGTGTTTGGCATTCTCGGCGCGGTGGCAATCGTGCTGTTGGGTTTACAGGTCGCCTCGGAGGGCGGCACGCGCCGCGGTATGCGCTCGTTCAGCGTGCTCGCCCCTGTGCTGTGGGCGTGGTGCCGTCTGGCGTGGTATCAGATGTCGTATACGAGCACCGTCGGTTGGTCGGAGAAAAGCTACGATTTCCTGATGGTGATCTTTGAACTGCTGTTCTTATTCAAAGTCGCACGGATGGTATCCGGCATCGGCAAATCGACGATCGGCGAGGTGCTGTTTTACGCGATGGCGGCGTCGATGTTCTCGCTGTCGGGACCGCTTGTGCGTGTGTGCCTGTATTTCGTCGGCGGTGCCGATATCTATTCTTCCGGCAACCTCGCGGGCGTTGCCGATTTTGGTATCGGTGTGTTTGCGTTGGTGTTCGCGTGCTCGCTCGTGCGCGGTTATCGTGAAAATCCACCGTTTAAGTCGAAGCCCGAAGAAGTGTTGGAAGAGGATGACGATTCTTATGGCTCCTCGCTTGAATCGATATTCATATTGGAGGAGAATGAGGAC
>JAZOCG010000120.1:0-4909 GCA_045596345.1 Acutalibacteraceae bacterium | reverse complement strand
AATTACCAAATTTCCTTATAATGGCGAATTCCCAATTCGTGTTTACCTACGAAAAAGAGGAACGCTCACAGAGCGTTCCTCTTTTTATTTCTTACGCGCATACGTAGCCGCGCTTGGCATCCGCGCGCTCACGCACTTGTGCGAATGCTGCCTGTGTGCGCAGAATATCGCGGCGACGGCGACGACGCTGCTGCTTATTGCGGGCGCGCACGCGATCCTGATACAGCACAAACGCACTGCCGAACAGCACCGTCAACTGCAACAGCGACAGCAGAACGGACAGCACAGGCGTCGCACCGTAGGTGATGACGCTCGCAAAGGATGCATCCAACGCCGCCACCAGCAGAGGAGCAAATGCGAGCTGACGGGTAGTTCCGTAGCTCCCCTTAAGTAACATCGCGACGGCAACTGCCGCCAATAACGCGTCAATTATATACGATAAAATCATACGAATTCCTCCTCAACATGTAAAACCGAACAGATGTTCTATATTTATTATACATGCTTTTTCGCAAAAATCAAGTACTTTTTTCAAAAAACCGAAAAAATGTTCGATTTTGTTTGTGCGCGCGAGCGACAACAAAAAAACTGCCCGACCGATCGGTCGGGCAGAGAAGGGTTTTCGTTATTTAACCGAATGTCAGGGTGTAGACGTTGCGATAGACACCTTGCGGCTCAAGAGCGTTCATTTCCTGCTTGGTTTCCAATTCGTCGATTTTGCCGTCAACCGAGGGGTAACTCGTCCACGGCTCGATACACATATAAGGGGCTTCGGTCTTCGGCTTGTGCCAGAGACCGAGATACGGCATATCGGGGTAGGAGAGATGCACAGAACGCGCACCGTCGGCACAGCGCAGGGTAACGCCGCTCGCCATATCGCGCAGGAAAATGGCGTCGCGGTCGAACAACTTGTGGTGCAGGTGCAGGGTGCGACCGTCCTCCAGCGGGAACGGGGCGTCCTTCTCCAAATAGAAGCAGGTGTCGCTCAGGCACAGCTGCTTTGCCTCGCAGGGCTCGTCAAACTCGATGACATAGTCCTCGAAGGACTTGCCCGCCTCGAGCGGCAGATTAAAGCCTGGATGCCCGCCGACGGCGAAGAACATCGTCTTATCATCGAGGTTGTGCACGATGAGGGTGATGGTGAGATCTTCTCCTGACAGCACGTAGGAGATCTCAAGAGAGAAGCGGAACGGGTACATCCCGAGCGTTTCCTCGTTCTCGGTGAGCTGTAAAGTGATGGCGGCGGTGTCCTGGCGGATGACCTCAAACTCCTGCAGCTTTGCAAAGCCGTGGAGCATCATCTCGTAGGTCTTTTCGTTATAGGTGTATTTTCCTTCAAACAGACGACCGCAGATCGGGAAAAGGTTAGTCGCACGTCCCGCCCAGTAGATCGGGTCGCCCTGCCACAGATATTCGGTGTCATCCTCGACACGGCGAACAGACTGCAGCTCCGCACCCATACTGCTGACCTTGACCTTCAGCTTGTCGTTTTCAATTATATAGATCATACTTGTCAACTCCTTATTATTAGGTATGCCCCGAATGTCGCCGAAATGCAACATTCTTCCAATAATAATAGCACATTTTTTGCAGGTTGACAATAACAAAAAAGTAACCGTGTTTTTGTGCAATATGAGAAGAGCGATAACCAATGCGCGTAACGAATAAAATTTGAGTAAAATCCTTGACAACCGCCCGCGGCAGTGTTAAACTGAATAAAAGCGTTGATGGGGACGGCCCCGCGCGGTTTTTTCAGAGAGTGCCCGTGTGGTGAGAGGGCGCAAAACCGACGGACAAGCCTACCACCCCGGAGTGTGCGCCGAAACAAGGCGTGCCGGTTGACAGCCGTTATCGGTCACGTTGAGTGCGATGTTCTTATCGCAGAAATAGGGTGGAACCACGAGGTATGTATGCCCCGTCCCTTGTTTGGGACGGGGCTTTTATATTTGTCATTCAACAAATCAATGCAGAGGAGAGATTTCTATGCTGAACATTACATTGCGCGGGGACGTCCGCGAGGTTGCCGAGGGTACGACGCTGGATGCGCTGTGCCGCGACATCTCGATGGGACTGTACCGCAACACCTGCGCGGCGAAGGTGAACGGTGTCGTCACCGACCTGCGTGCGGAGCTTAATGCCGACGCCGAGGTGGAGTTCCTCACCTTCGACGACCACGATGGACAGAAGACTTACTGGCACACCACCTCTCACGTGATGGCGCAGGCGGTCAAACGCCTGTATCCCGAGGTGAAGCTCACCATCGGTCCGTCCATCGACGAGGGCTTTTATTACGATTTCGACGCCCCGATGAGCATCACCCCTGAGGTGCTGTCCGCGATCGAGGCAGAGATGAAGGTCATCATCAAGGAAAACCCCGAGATTACGCGTTTCACCTTGCCCCGCGACGAGGCACTCGTGCGGATGCAGGACGAGCCTTACAAGGTGGAGCTCATCAACGATCTGCCCGCTGATGCCGAGATCTCCTTCTACACGCAGGGCGAGTTTACTGACCTGTGTGCGGGTCCGCACCTGCCCGAGGTTGGGCGTATCAAGGCATTCAAACTTCTCTCCGCGACGGGCGCGTACTGGCGCGGCGACTCCAAGAACAAGATGCTCACCCGCATCTATGGTATCTCCTTCCCCAAGGCGAGTCTGCTTGAGGAGCATCTGACCCGTCTGGAGGAGGCGAAGAAGCGTGACCACAACAAGCTCGGTCGCGAGATGGAGCTGTTCACGACGGTCGACTGCATCGGACAGGGTCTGCCGATCCTGCTGCCGAAGGGCGCGCGCATCATCCAGCAGCTGCAGCGTTGGATCGAGGACGAGGAGCAGAAGCGTGGCTATCTGCTGACCAAGACACCGCTGATGGCGAAGCGTGAGCTGTATAAGATCTCGGGTCACTGGGATCACTATCTGGATGGTATGTTTGTGCTGGGCGATCCCGACGACGAGACCAAGGAGTGCTTTGCGCTGCGTCCGATGACCTGTCCATTCCAGTATCAGGTGTATCTCAACCGTGCGCGTTCCTACCGCGATCTGCCGATGCGTCTCGGCGAGACCTCGACCCTGTTCCGCAATGAGGAGTCGGGCGAGATGCACGGGCTTATCCGCGTGCGCCAATCCACCATTTCCGAGGGTCACCTCGTGCTTCGCCCCGATCAGCTCGAGGAGGAGTTCCGTGACTGTCTGGAGCTGGCGAAATATGTGCTGGATACCGTGGGCATGCTGGAGGATTGCACCTTCCGCTTCTCTCAGTGGGATCCCGCCAATCCGAAGAACAAGTACGAGGGTACCGCTGAGCAGTGGAACGAGGCACAGGCGGTGATGGGCAAGATCCTCGACAACCTCGGCGTGGAATACTCGGTCGGCATCGATGAGGCGGCGTTCTATGGCCCGAAGCTCGACATTCAGTATAAGAACGTGTTCGGCAAAGAGGACACAATCGTCACCATCCAGATCGATATGTTGCTCGCCGAGAAGTTCGGTATGGAATACACTGATGCCGACGGACAGAAGAAGCGTCCCTACATCATCCACCGTACGTCGCTCGGTTGCTATGAGCGTACGCTTGCCTACCTGATCGAGAAATATGCGGGCGCGTTCCCGCTGTGGCTCGCGCCCGAGCAGGTGCGTGTGCTGCCCATCTCCGAGCGTCTGCTCGACAAGGCGGGCGAGATCACCGAGCAGCTCAAGGCGGCGGGTTTGCGCGCGGAGCTGGATACCCGTAACGAGAAGATGGGGTACAAGATCCGCGAGGCGCAGATGGATAAGGTGCCGTATATGCTCATTATCGGCGACAAGGAAGCCGAAGAGGGCGTGGTGTCCGTGCGTCACCGCAAGGACGGCGACCTCGGCTCGATGACGCTGGAAGCGTTCCTCGGCAAGGCACTCACTGAGATCGCGACCAAAGCGAGATAAAGAGCATAAAGCAAAAAACACTCGATGCCATTTGGCATCGAGTGTTTTTTGTAGTTATTATTGCATCTGCTGCATCGACTGTTCGAGCAGGGCGAGTTTTTCTTGCAACTGCGCGGCTTGCGCTCGTGCACCGTCAACCACGGCGGCGGGAGCCTTGTCGGTGAACGCCTTGTTATTTAGGCGTCCCATCACGCCGTCGAGCTGCTTCTGCACGTTGGCTTTTTCGCGGGCAAGACGCTCGAGTTCGGCGGCCTTATCCACCAGCTCGTCGAGCGGGATCTTGACCGTGGCGTCGGCGGTGACGATGTTCACCGTGCCGTCGACGGCGAAGCTCTCGCCGATCTTGACATCGGCGGCAGAGGCAAGTCTCTGCAGGAAGGGCACGCCCGCAGCGAAGGTGTCGGTAAAGGCGGTCTCAATGTAGAGATCCGCTTTACGGGACGGCGGCACGTTCATCTCCGCGCGACGATTGCGGATCGCGCGGATCGCCGCCATAATGCGCTCCATCTCGCGCTCCTCAGCGGGGAAGTGGAGAGCCTCGTCGTACGTGGGCCACGCCGAGCACATCAGCGTCTCGCCCTCGTGGGGCAGGGACTGCCAGATCTCCTCGGTGACGAAGGGCATAAAGGGATGTAACAGCTTCAGCATCCCCGTCATCACGTAGACGAGCACACGGCGTGCGCCGTCGGCGTCCTCGCCCTGCAGACGGGATTTGCACAACTCAATGTACCAGTCGCAGTAGGTATCCCAGATGAAGTCGTAGAGCTTGCTCACCGCGATACCCAGCTCGAATTTCTCGAGGTTGTCGGTGACCGCCTGCGCGAGGTCGTTGAAACGGGAGAGTATCCACTTGTCTTCCAACGTCAGATCTTCGGGCAGAGTGAGGGCGACTTCGTGACCTTCAAGGTTCATCAGCACGAAACGCGCGGCGTTCCACAGCTTGTTGGCAAAATTGCGGGATGCCTCCACCTTGTCGGTCATATAGCGCATA
>JAZOCG010000119.1:0-3824 GCA_045596345.1 Acutalibacteraceae bacterium | reverse complement strand
GAAAGGACGGATAAGACTATGAAGATCATCGTAGACGCTTTCGGTGGGGACAACGCCCCGCTCGAGATCCTCAAAGGCGCGGCGGATGCCGTCGCACAATACGGACACGACATTATCCTCACGGGCAACGAGGACACCCTGCGTGCTCTCGCACAGCAGGAAAACATCTCCCTTGATCGTATTGAGATCGAGCATTGCACCGACGTGATGACGATGGAGGATCACCCGAAGAGCATCCTGCGCGAGCATAAGGAAAGCTCAATGGCGGTCGCATTGCGTCTGCTTGCCGAGGGTAAGGGTGATGCTCTTGTCAGCGCGGGCAGCACGGGCGCACTGTTGATGGGCGCGACCTTTATCGTCAAGCGCATTAAAGGCATCTCTCGCCCTGCGCTGGCACCCATTCTGCCGTCGGATCAAGGTCCCTTTATGCTCATTGACTGCGGCGCGAACGCCGACTGCCGTCCTGAGATGCTGTTGCAGTTCGCGCATATGGGCAGTATCTATGTGTCGCATATGTTCGCGGACAAGAAACAACCGCGTGTGGGGCTTCTCAACGTCGGCACGGAAGATACCAAGGGCGGCGAATTACAGCACGCGACCTTCCCGCTACTGAAAGACAGCGGGCTGAACTTCATCGGCAACATCGAGGCGCGCGACGTGCCCGCGGGCGTGGCGGATGTCGTGGTCGCGGACGGCTTTAACGGCAACATCCTGCTCAAGACCCTTGAAGGCACAGTGGATATGCTGATGAAGAATCTTAAAGGTGCGCTGATGAGTTCTCTACGCACCAAGATCGGCGCGATGCTTGTGATGCCCGCGATGCGCGTGATCAAAAAGAAACTGTCTGCTTCGGAACACGGCGGCGCGGTGTTGCTGGGTGTTAACCGTCCTGTGGTCAAGGCGCACGGCAACGCCAATGCGAAGGCAATCGCCAGCGCGGTGCGTGTGGCGGCGGAATTTGCCGAGAGCGGCGTGGTCGAGGAGATCGCCGCCGTCAGCGGCAAGAAAGAGGACATCGCCGAATGAGAGTCTTAGATATTCTGGTCGCCCTGTTCTGCGAGAAATACGGGTGCGAGCCGGAGGACGTGGAAATGGCGGCTTCGCTCGATGATCTCAACATCGCCCCGCACGAGCGAGAGGATATGGCGATGGTACTCGGTGAGATGTACGGCATCGACTTTGATGACGATGCGTTGTTTGGATTTGAAACGGTCGAGGATATCGTCGGCTATGTCGAAGACATCCTAAATGAACGGGAGGGAACAGCGTAATGGCAAGCGATCTAAAGCCGCTGATGCGGGAGATCGGGTATGAATTTCATAACATTCGACTGCTGGAGCAGGCACTGACCCACTCGTCTTACGCGAATGAGGGTAAGGGCAGCCGCGAAAGCTATGAGCGGTTGGAGTTTTTGGGCGATTCGGTGCTTGGGTTTATCACCGCGCGCCATCTATACGAGAATGACCGCTCGCCCGAGGGTGAACTCACCAAACTGCGCGCTGCCGTCGTGTGTGAAAAAGCACTGTGTTCCTACTCGCAGGCACTCGGTATCGGGCAGTATATGCGGCTCGGACGGGGTGAGGCACAAAACGGTGGCGCACAGCGTCCGTCCATTCTCGCGGATATGTACGAGGCGGTGCTTGCCGCAATCTATCTTGACGGCGGGATGGAAGAGGCGGAGAAGTTCGTACTTCGCTTCATCATCCCCGAGGCGGAGAGCCAACGTCGCCGCCATTTCAAAGATTATAAGACCGCCCTGCAGGAGATCATCCAACAAAACCCCGGTGAACGGTTGGAGTATGTCCTGGTGGGCGCGTCCGGTCCCGACCATTGCAAGGTGTTTAAGGTGGAGGTTCACCTCAACTCCAACGTCATCGGCAAAGGTCGCGGACACAGCAAAAAAGAGGCGGAGCAGTTAGCTGCCCGCGAGGCACTCAGCCTGATGGGGTATGAATAACTCTTCGCCCACTTTATGACCGCAGAAAGAAAAGGAAGTGACGTTTTTGTTACTCAAAGCATTGGAATTACACGGATTTAAATCCTTCCCCGATAAAACGGTGTTGAATTTCAGCGACGGCATCACCGCTGTCGTCGGACCTAACGGCAGCGGTAAATCGAACATCAGCGATGCGATTCGTTGGGTGCTCGGCGAGCAGTCGAGTAAGAGCTTGCGCGGTTCCAAGATGGAGGATGTCATCTTTAACGGTACGGCTCAGCGTCGCCCAATGGGTTACGCCGAAGTCGCGCTGGTGATCGATAACTCTACCCATATTCTCGAATGCGATGCCGAGGAGGTGCGAGTGTCTCGCCGTTGCTACCGCTCGGGCGGCAGTGAATATCAGCTCAACGGTGCTACCGCGCGTCTGGAGGATATACGCCTGTTGTTTATGAACACGGGTCTCGGTCGTGACGGCTATTCCATCATCGGACAGGGGCGTATTGATGAGATCGTTACCTCCCGTTCGCAGAATCGCCGCGAGATCTTCGACGAGGCGGCGGGTATTGCCAAATACCGATACAAGAAGGATAAGGCGGAGAACAGTCTGCGCAAGACGCAGGATAACCTCGATCGCCTGCACGATATTCTCCAGGAGCTGGAGGATCGTGTCGGACCTTTGGAGCATCAGGCGGAAAAGGCGAAGAAATTCCTCTTGTTCGCAGGGGAGAAGAAGGAACTTGAGATCGGTCTGTGGCTACGCACGATGAACGAGTCGCGCGGTATCTTGCGCGACCTCGATGCGAAATTGACCAATGCCCGTCTGCAGTATGAGGCGGCGGGGGAGAGCCTGGAGGACTTTGACCAAGAGATCGAGCGCATCGCACTCGCGGCACAACAGCTCGAGGTGCAGATGGACGAGGTCCGTCGTGCCGCCGCCGCATTAGAAGAACAAGCGGCGGTGTGCGACAGCCAGGTCGCCGTTCTCAATAACGACATTTTCCATAACAATGAGAATATCGCGCGTATTCGCGGCGAGATCGATGCCGCTGACGAGGGCGATGCGACGATTGAGCAGACCATCGCCGCGCGACAGGCAGATATTGAGGCGCAGCAGGAGAGCATCCGTCAGGCGGATGAGCGGCGACTTGCGCTCACCGATGAGATGGAACAGCTCGCGCGCAGCAGCGACGAGGCATCGGGCAAGCTCGACGAGATGCAGAAGGCGGCCGCCGATGTCGCGTTGCAGTTGTCTGAGAGCCGCGTTAAGAGCGTGACCAACGAGTCTTCTCTGCAGGAGATCACCATGCGTCTGTCCCAACTCACGGCGAGCACCGTGTTGCGTAAAGAGCAAGCGGATGCGGCTGAGGCGGAGCTTGCGGATGCCGAGGATGCGTATAAGGTGTGCAGTGACAAGGCGGAAAGTCTGCAAAACACCTTGTCGGGCTACGAGGCGCGGTATCAGACCCGCTCGGCAAAGCTCAACACGGCGAAGGAAGCGTTGGATAAGCAGGCACTCGATGTGGAAGAGCGTCAACGCCGTATTCGGATGCTCGAAGAGATGGAACGCAGTATGGACGGTTTCCAGCAGAGCGTTAAGACCGTCATTAAGCAGGGTGAACGCGGCGAATTACAGGGCATTCTCGGTCCTGTATCCCGTCTGTTCCAAGCAAAGGCGGCACACGCGCTCGCCATCGAGACCGCGCTCGGTGCGGCGGCGCAGAACCTTGTGTGTCAGCGAGAGGCAGATGCCAAGCGCGCCATCGCGTATCTGAAAGAAACTAAGGGTGGTCGCGCGACCTTTCTGCCGCTGGATAACACTAACGGCAAGCGACTGGATAACATTCCCGAGGACGATCTCGGCTTTGTTGGACTGGCGTGCGACCTC
>JAZOCG010000118.1:0-2408 GCA_045596345.1 Acutalibacteraceae bacterium | reverse complement strand
CGTCGTACCCTTGACGGCGAGCAGATTTTGCTCCACCGAGATGTCGAACATTCCGTTGATATACAGCGGACCGAAGAAAGCGAGATCCATCACCGCACCGACGTCGCCGTTATAGCTGTTTTCCAGAGGCAATACCGCACAGTCGCAGTCGCCGCTGACAACGGCATCGTAGGCGGCTTTGAAATCTTTGTGCGGCACGGTGGTCGCTTCGGGGAAAATGCGTCCCGCCGCGATGTCGGCAAATGCGCCTTCGACACCGCTGAACGCGACCCGCACCCCGTCATTCAGACGGGACTGGAACGCGCGGCTCTGCGCCATCATAGCCTCCATAAACGGCACGTAGTACGGGCGATAGTTCTCGTCCGCGATCCATTCGCGGTTGCGCTCAATGATTGCCTGCTCGCGGTCGGCGTCGAGGATGGGTAGCCCTCGCTCCTTTTTGTATGCCGCGACCAGTCGCGCCGCGTCCATCCGTTTTTCAAATTGACGGGCGATCTCACGGTCTGCCTGGTCGATCAGTTGTCTGGCTTTTTCCAGATCGGTCATATCATCACTTACTTTCCTGATAATCGTTATACAGTGCGCGGAACGCGGGCAGGGCGCGTTCAATGGTGTCGTAGGCGACGCAGTACGCGAGCCGCACGTAGCCCTCGAAGCCGAAACTGTCGCTCGGCACGAGCAACAGTTCATATTTCTTTGCCCGCTCGCAGAAGGCGTAGGCGTCGTCCTCGAGGGCTTTCATAAACAGGTAGAACGCGCCGTCGGGACGCGCAACTTTGTAGCCGATGTCGGTGAGTGTGCCGTAGAACAGATCGCGGTTTTTGCGGTAGGCGTCGATGTTCGCGGTCTCGTTCAGGCATTCGCCGATGGTGTACTGGAGCAGGCTCGGCGCGCAGACAAAGCCCAGCGCGCGACCCGCGCCGCATACCGCGGCAAACACGTCGCCCGCGTTGTCCATACGGGGGGATACGAATATGTAACCGATGCGCTCGCCCGGCAGGGAGAGCGACTTGCTGTAAGAGTAGCACACGATGGTGTTCTTGTAGTAGAGCGGCAGATACGGTACGTCCATATCGTATACCAGCTCGCGGTACGGCTCGTCGGCGATGAGGAAGATCTGCGTGCCGTATTCAGCTTGCTTGTTATCCAGCAGTGTGGTGAGCTCGCGGATGGTATCTTCGCCGAGCACCACGCCCGAGGGGTTGTTGGGGGAGTTGACGATGATCGCCTTGGTCTTTTCGGTGATTGCCGCCGAAAGCGTGTCAAAGTCGATCTGGAAATCTTCTTCGCGGCACTTGACCACGCGCAGTGTTGCGCCCGCCTTCTCGGCGAACACGCGGTATTCGGGGAAGAAGGGGGCGAGCACCACCACCTCGTCGCCGTCGTTAATGATGGCGTGCAGGCTGATGGTCAGTGATGCCGCCGCGCCGCAGGTCATATAGATGGTTGCAGGCGACGCCTCCATCCCGAAACGGCGGGTAATACTATCCGCGATCTTGCCGCGCACACCGAGGTCGCCGGGGGCGGAGGTGTAGCCGTGCAGGGCAACGGGGTCCTGCTCGGTGGTAAGGCGGCGGATCGCCTCATTCACCGCTTCGGGGGCGGGGATGCTGGGGTTGCCGATGCTGAAGTCGAACACCTTGTCGTCGCCGATCTCGGCGCGTCGCTTCTTCGCGTATTCAAAAATCTCGCGGATGACCGAGCTCTTTTTGCCCAGTTGCTCCATTTTCTGTGAAATCATAATCTATCCATTCCTTTCACGGTGTTTTACAATAAAAAAAGCCCGCATCCCATACACCCCTGCGGGTGCACGCGGAACAGCGGACCATTCGGTACACGTTGGTGACAGCCGGTTAATTGGCTGCACGGGTGCACTGCCGGTCCGCGCTGGTAAAGTAATAGAAATACGAAATATTGACCTTCGCGAACATTCGGCTCACCTCTTTTTCACAAATCTTGTCACCTATTATATATAATTCCTTTATATTTGTCAAGCCTTTTTCGCTGTAAAGCGTTAAAGTTTTTTATAAGACAACAACCGCACGGTATTCCGTGCGGTTGTTGGTTCATCCTTCTTCCTGATACTTGTGCAATATCTCGCGAAAACGCGCGGCGTGGACACATTCCTCCTCTGCAAATTCGGCGAACACCTTGGCGGTGTCGGGGTCGTCGTTAATTTGCTTGGAGTACAACTCAAAGTCACGGGTCAGCTCCATTGAGTTCTCCCACGCCCGCATCACCTTGTCGCGGGTGGTGATCTGTACCGGTTTCTCGCCCTCGTGTTGGCAGTTCATATCCCATTCCTCCTTTTGAGGGTAGTATGTGTGGAGAGAGGGAAGTTTATACAAATCAAAGCGGGCGAGGAAACCTCGCCTCTACGTAAAAAGTGCAAACCGCGTGCGTAGGGG
>JAZOCG010000117.1:0-10040 GCA_045596345.1 Acutalibacteraceae bacterium | reverse complement strand
ACCTGGTGTTTCCATCACAAACAAAATAAGAGAATAGAATAACGCCCGCCACCATACGCTGTCGTGCGTTATTATCTATATCACATTCGGATCCAGGTCAGGCGTGCCGATATACAGCGTTTTATCGCCGTCGAGGGTATTCATTTTGAGCAATGCATAGTCCTCATACCGATACAGCTTACTGCCGCCATCCTTATATACGAGCAACTTACACCTACCTGCTTTCGCATCCGCATCCGCCTGCTCGAGCAGATAACCTGTGGACACGATACCGACACCCATTGCCTGTTGTAGGCTCATCGTCTGCCCATCAACAGTGACGTCCATCCCGTCGAGCCCATAATAATATACCCCGCAGCCGAGCTCGCCGTCTTGCTCGACGATCTGTGTCAGTTCCTTCTGCTTGCTGACCTTCGGCAACAGCGTGTAGGTCAGCTTCGAAAACGCTCCGTCCGGTTTTTTGATCTCATACACAACATTGATCTGTCCGGGGAAGCTCTCCGCCATCTTGCCATCATAGACGACCTTGACAGGATCTCCAACGCGCAACAGCGGCACCGGTACGTTACCTCTCACATCGGTCGTCACCCAGCAAAGTGCGCCGTTTGCGCTCGTCAGGATGCGATTATTACGAATATTATACACCATCGATGTGAAACTGACCCGTATGCCGATTTGCGGTGTGAGCGCGTCAACCGTTGACGAAGACGGCTCATCCGACACACCCGAAGACAACTCATCCCACACACCTGAAGACGGCTCATCCCACACACCGGAAGACGGTTCATCCGACGGCGTTTTCGGCAAGGTGAGTATAATCCCCGTTACGACCAACGCCGCCACCGCAATCGCCGTTATAATGATCAACCATTGCTTCTTTTCAAACATCCATACACCTCCTTTAGGTTTCCTCTATCCATAAGACACCGCCGCACCGCATTTGGTCAACGGAGTTTTCAATTTTCGACAATATTTTACCATATTCCCCGCTATTGCACAAGACAAAGCGAAAACGCCCGTTATACAACGGGCGTTTTCACTTAGTTAGAGGGGTGTTTTGAGGAGGATAATGTGCACGGCTTGTTCGAAAACACTCCGGTGCGGCTCCATTGTGTTCTCCCGAGCACAATACCAGTATAACGGATAAATATGACGGTTCTGTGTCGTAAAAATGAATAAATCGCAAGAAAATTATGAACAGTCCTCAACAGATTGCAGAAAATTTTCAAAAAAAGCCAAACAAATGTTTGCATTTTGCAAAAAGGTGTGATATACTGGTGAAGGAAAACGAATGTTCGGGAGATTTCTCCCTCACTTTAACGTTGACAGGAGGCTATAATATGAAACCGCTCAACGAAAAACAACAGAAGGTTCTGGCATTTGTGAAGGAACGTTTGCAGGACGATATTCCGCCCACGGTGCGGGAGATCTGCGATGCCACCGGCATCCGCTCGACCTCGACCGTCCACACGTATCTCAAGCGGTTAGAGGACGAGGGATACATCTCCCGCCGCAGCGGTCTTAACCGCGCGATCCGCCTACCGGGTGAGAACGTCACCCGTGTGCCGCTGCTCGGTCGTGTAACCGCCGGTATGCCCATCCTTGCGGTGGAAGAGGTCGAAGACTATGTCCCCTTCTCCGGTGGCAGTCAATATCCTGCCGGTGAGCTGTTCGCTCTGCGCGTGACGGGTACGAGTATGATCAACGCGGGCATCCTCGACCGTGACGTTGTCATCGTGCGCCGCTGTAACACTGCACAGAACGGCGACATCGTTGTGGCTCTCATTGGCGACGAGGCGACAGTCAAGCGCATCTTCGTCGAGAAGGATCACATTCGCCTGCAGCCCGAAAACGATGCCTTCGAGCCGATCATCGTCAAGGAAGTAACCGTGCTGGGCAAGGTTATCTCCCTCGTGCGGTATTTCTGATATGGCGAATACACAACCGCGCTATCTTATCAGCGCGTGTCTTTGCGGGCACAACTGCCGCTATGACGGCGGGTGCTTTGACTTCCCCGCGCTGCGACGATTGGTTGATATAGGGGTAGCTCTGCCCTTCTGCCCCGAATGTGCAGGCGGGCTGCCGACACCGCGTACCCCCTGCGAGATTGTGTACGCGCCCGATGGCTCGATCTCGGTTGTCAGCCGCACAGGACAGGATTGCTCCGCCGAATACTGTCTCGGCGCAACCCGCGCGCTCGCCTTATGTCGCGAGCACGGATTGGTCGGTGCGATCCTCAAAGACGGCAGCCCGAGTTGCGGTGTCACTCGCATCTACGACGGCTCTCACACGGGACGGTGTATTGCGGGGCGAGGCGTGACTGCCGCTCTGCTTGCTGAGAATGGCATCGCACTGTATACCGAAACCGACCCGCCGCTTGAATAACAGAACAAAAGCCGCACACACCGACCGGTGTGTGCGGCTTTTAATCTAGCTTTTTATGCAAGAGTGAATTTTTTAGCAAACTCTTGATAGCACTCATCAAATTCCTCATTGCCGTATTTGACGGCGTTGAGGTACTTATGAGTATCCAGGCTATCGTTGTTGATCTCGATAATAACAACCGCGACGTTGGAACAGTGATCGGAGATACGCGCGTAGTTGTTAAGCAGATCGTGCAAAACGAAGCCCATCTCAATAGTACATTCGTGACCCTGTAGACGGTTGATGTGATTCGAGCGGATCTTGGCGATGATACCATCAATGACCTGTTCGAGCGGCTCGACCTGTGATGCCAGCGCAACATCGCCGTCGACATACGCACGACCTGTCAGATCCATAATCTCCTTGATCGCCGCCGACAACACACTCAACTCCTGCTTTGCCGCAGGGGTGAACACCAATTTCTTTTCGTAGATCTCCTCAGCGGTCTTCGCAAGATTCAGCGCATGGTCGCCCAAACGCTCGAAATCGCCGATGACGTGCAACATCTTGGACACGATCTGCGAGTCTTTATGCGACAACGCCTGCGAGGACAGCTTTACCAAATAGGAGCCCAGCTTATCCTCGTCGTCATCGAGCAGATCCTCGTTTTCGGTGACAAGGTCATAGTTTTTACGGTCAAATTTTTGCAACAAATCCATCGAGAGCAGCAGGTTTTTCCATGCGAGATGCGCCATTTTACCCGTCGCATTATTGCATTCCACAACCGCAACCGAAGGAGACTGCAGCAAACGCTCGTCGAGGAACAGCTTGTTATCGTTGGTCTTCCCCTTTTCCTCAGGCACAAGTTTGCAAACCAACCGCTCAAGCCATTTCGTCAGCGGCATCAGCACGATGACCGTGGCGATATTAAACACCGAGTGCGCAACCGCCACCGTTACCGGGGAAGCAACACTGTTAAAGAACGGCACATCAAACAGTGAATTAATAAGCGCGAACAACATCAACCAAAGTGCCGTACCAAAGACGTTGATCATCAGATGGATGACTGCCACCTGCTTGGCGCGACGGTTAGTACCGACACAGGAAATAAGCGAAGTCGCACAGGTACCGATATTCGCACCCATCACGATCGGAATTGCCATCGCGGTGGTCATACCGCTGTTCGGAACGAGCGCGATCGCCTGCACCATGCCGATGGTCGCGGCAGAAGATTGGATCATCGCGGTGAGCACCGTGCCGATCAGCATACCGACAACAGGGTTATTAAACTTCGTGAGCATCTCGGCGAACCACGGCTCATCGGCGAGCGGCTTGACCGCACCGCTCATCAGTTCCATACCGTAAATGAGCACCGCAAAGCCGACAAACACCGTGCCGATGGTCTTTTTCTTATCGCTCTTAGCGAGCATCAGCATACCGATGCCGATCAATGCGATAATCGGAGCGAAATTCTCAGGTTTGAGCATCAACATAAAGGGGTTGTCGCTCTCAATACCCGCCAAACTGAGGATCCAAGCGGTAATCGTGGTACCGATGTTTGCGCCGTAGATCGCAAACAAGGTCTGCGACATCGTCATCAGTCCCGAATTGACCAGACCAACCATCATCACCGTGATGGCAGACGACGATTGCAACGCGATCGTGATCACGGCACCCAGCGCAATACTGATCAGAGGGTTAGACGTCATCAGCTTGAGCAACCGCTCCAGCTTACCGCCTGCCATACGTTCAAGATTGTTCGACATAACATTCATGCCGAACATAAAGAACACAAGGCCGCCGATCATCGGAATGATCACATCAAAAAGCATACCACATTACCTCCGTTTTTCGATGATATTTCACAAAATTCCCCAGTTTGTATTCCGATTATAACACGGACCCTCCTAAATTGCAAGAATTATTGCCCAAGTTTCCGCAGCATCACTGCTATTTTTCGCATGTTTGAAACACTGACCTTGACAAGGCGGCGGTCGTACGTAACCAGACCGTTTGTTTCATCCTCAACGTCACTGAGTTGGGTATATACCGCGCCGCAAAGACCCTTCGGGACGTTGGGAATGATCTCCTCCTCGTACAAGCGTATAAGTGCATCCTCAAACGCGGTCTGATCGGTGTAAAACCGATAGCCGAATGTCTTATCAACATTAAACGAATGCTCAGCGACCTTATAAACGTAGCCGCCGAATTCCGACAAAAAAGTAGGCTTGTCGGCAAGCTTAAACCTCACCGGCTTAAAATACACGTGCGGGCTGACAACATCGCTTTCTCCGCCGCTAAACCAGCCCGAGGCACTGTCGATGATGCGGGTAGTATCCAGACTACGCAGACGACGGAACATCCGCGTGCTGTCAAATTGCCCCCACCCCTCATTAAATATGGTCCAGCCGATGATACAGGGGTGATTATACAGATGCTCAACAGTCTGCACCATTCCCTGTTCAAACGCACGGCGGGTATCCGCGTCACGGTGCAAGCGGCGGTCATCCAGCTTTTTTAGCCCCACCGTCGGCAGAGCGGTATCGCGCAAAAAGTTATAGTCGCCGTTGTTCACCATATCCTGCCACACCAGCATACCGGCGCGGTCACAAGCGTAGTAGAACTGTTCAGGCTCGATCTTGATATGCTTTCGCAGAGTATTAAACCCAAGCGATTGCGCGACTTCAATATCCTTGTCAAATCCGCTCGGTTGAGCCGGTAAAAACAAGCCGTCACTCCAGTATCCCTGATCGAGCAACGCGTGCAAAAAGAGCGGTTTACCGTTCAGACAGATGCGCGGAACGTCGTCAATGTTACGCACATCCACGGTGCGCAGAGCAAAATACGACTGCACGGTGTCCTTCCCCGCCGTTACAGTAAACGTGTAAAGGTACGGGTCATCGGGTGACCACAGACGCGGATTTTCGGGTGTGACGGTAGCGATGCCGTCGCAAAGCGGACACACAAGCTCACCCTCAGGGGTGTTCACCGTCACCACTGCGTCGTTCACGCCGTCGACGGCGATGCGGGCAGTATCGGACGTGACATCGATCTTAACGCTTTTAATATACTCCCGCGGCACGCTCTCTATCCACACGGTCTGCCACAACCCCGACACGGGAGTATACCACATACCGCCGCGGTTGCGGCGTTGTTTGCCGTACGGCAGGACGTGATCTTCCAGCCGATCGATCACCCGTACCACAACGGTGTTTTCCTCTTGCAACACATCCGTTATATCCACTGTAAACGGCATATAGCCGCCCTCGTGACAAGCAAGTTCAACACCGTTGACCCACACCGTCGCGATCTGATCTGCTGCGCCGAAATTGAGCAGCACCCGCTCACGGCAAAAGCCCTTAGGCAACGCGAAGGTGCGGTGATAATACCGTCGTGCTCCCTGTGGCGGCACGCGGTGGATGCCCGACAACAGGCTTTCCGGGCAGAACGGCACGCGGATGCGTTCAGGATAGTCGGTGGGCAATTCGTCGCTGTCGGTGACAGCAAAATCCCACCAACCGTTGAGATTTAAATACGAGTCACGCACCAACTGCGGGCGCGGATAATCCTGCCACGGAATAACCTCAGGGGCATCGCGCAAAGCCTCCCCTTCCACGGTATATAGATCCTGTACTGCGCTCTGTTTCATAGCGAGCCTCCCTTGTCGGTTATACATCCATACTACCACAATTCGTTTCTGTAAGCAAGTAAAAGCCCGACAAAACGCTTGCATCTTGTCGGGCTGATGATAAAACCTATTGTTTTTTCATTTGTCGCAAAAACAAAATAACTGCCAACGCAAATGCCGCCACGAAATATCCGAGCACCCACCAAATATGAGGGAAAATATCGGAAAAATCTCCCGCCAACACCGCCCGTTCCATGGCGACTGCGTGTACAAAGGGAAATGCGTATGCAACCTTCTTAAACGTGCCGCCGACAAGCTCCAAGTCAAACCAAACGCCGGACAACCACGCCGAAAGGTTCGTCAGCAAAGCACCGCAGATACCGCCGACTTGTTTATCGGTAAATACGCTTCCGCAAAGCAGTCCCAATGCAATGTAAAACGCTGAAATAGGAATGATAAAAACCACAGCATACACAATATTAATCGTCATATCGAGTCCGAGAACGATTGCAACGATATAACAGATAATACATTGGACAACCGAAATCGGTATGATCGGTAACGTGTAACCGAGGATGAAATCCATCGAGGTCAAGGGAGTAGTATATAACCGTTGGAGCAATAAACTTCCCCTATCCTTAGCGATAATGGTCGCCGAAAACAAGGTCATAAAGGAAAGACCGAAAACGGTAATCCCGGGAGTCAGATGCTGTATCTCAAACAGCTTTACAGGGATATTCGCCTGTATGGCACTGAGTAACAGAATCAAAACAAGAGGGAAACCCAATCCAAAGAACAAATTCAGTGGGTCTCGTAATATTTCTTTTGTGTTTCTGCTTGCAAATGCCCACATTCTCATTTTACCTCCCCCTTCGCGATACGGATAAATGCTTGCTCAAAATTGTCCGTTCCCGCTGCTATCTTAATGTTATCCGCGGTGTCACAGATAAGGAGCTTGCCGTCTTTCATTATCGCGATGCGGTCAGAAAGTGCCTCCGCCTCCTCCATATAATGTGTGGTGAGAATAATCGTAACCCGTCCTTTAAGAGAACGAATAATATCCCACAAATCACTGCGAGCGAGTACGTCCAACCCCAGCGTAGGCTCGTCAAGGAACAGGATCTTCGGCTCACTGATAAGTGCCATGGCAATACTCAGTCGGCGTTGCCAGCCACCGGACAATTTCCCCGCTTTTTTCTCAAGCACTGCCTCCAGCCCAAGTAAGTCGGTCAACTCTGCAATCTTTGCATTCTGCTTATCCTTGGAAAAACCGTGAACGCCGCACATCAGTTCAAGATTTTCCCGAACCGACAAACCGTGGGCAACCGCTGTTTCTTGCGGAGAAACGGCGATCATCAATTTCACGGCGGCAGAATCATCGCGAATGCTTTTGCCGTTCAAAAAAGCATCGCCGCCGGTAGGCCGTGTCAGGCAAGACAGCATTTTGATCGTCGTTGTTTTGCCGGCACCGTTTATGCCGAGCAAAGAGAACAACTCACCCTTGCGAACGGAAAGACTAAGATTATCTACCGCAACCACATCTTGATATGCTTTTGTTAGATTTTCAATCCTGATAGCATCCATTGCTGACTACTCCAATCCATATTGTTTACGCATGCCTAGATATGCGTCCGACAGCATACGGCTTATAAGCTCCCATTCCAGATCGATAAAACCGGTTGCTACCATAGCCGCGATCCCGTGAACATATGCCCACATTTCCAGATGAAACAGCTTAGCGTCTGCCCTGTTAAGACCGGTATTGCTTTGCACAACAGATTCCATTTTATCACCAAGCTCGCTTGACTCGGGGATTTTCTCGTTTGTGCGGTCGCGCATATATAGAAGCTTAAAAAGCTCCTTTTCCTCCTTGGCAAAGCGAATATACGCCATACCGCTTGCCTTATAGGGCGGAAATTGTCCGCTTTCGACCTCTCGCCTAATGTAGTCGCTGCATATTCCGTCTGCCTTTTCTACAACCGCAAGACGCAGTTCGTCCATCGTGGCAAAATTTGAAAATATCGGTTGTGTAGAACAGTGCAGTACCGACGCAAGCGTTCTCGCATTGATCGATTGTGCGCCGTTTTGTCGAACTGTATCAACGGTCGCATCAAGTATCTCGTCCTTTGTTATTTTAACCTTTGGCGGCATATGGCACCTCCGTTATATTCTTATTGTTATATATCGTTTGTTATTTTACCATAAAGCACACAAGCTGTCAATAGATTATTTGCAAATCATGCTCTTACACGACACAGCAAAAACAGGCACAGCCAAAAGGCTGTGCCTGTTTATCATACATCATTTAAGACAATGTCCTCGAAGGACTCGCGGCGCACCGCCACATAATCCCGCTCGCCATCGATCATAATGACAGGAAAACGCGGATAGCGGTTATAATTTGATGCCATTGAATAGTTGTACGCACCCGTCGTCAGCACCGCAACCAGATCGCCGCGGGTAAGGCTACTCGGAAGTGTGATCTTCTCCTGCAGGATATCGCCGCTCTCACAGCAACGCCCCGCGAGGTCGCACAGCATATCGCACGGCTCATCCATCTTATCCGCCGCGACAACGGTGTACGCCGACTGATACAACGCAAAACGGGGATTATCCCCCATGCCGCCGTCAACACACACATACGTCTTGTAACCGGGGATGGTCTTGACCGCGCCGACGGTATACAGCGTAATGCCCGCATCCGCCACAATACTGCGACCCGGTTCCATATGCGTAAGCGGCATCGGAATGCCGCGCTCAGCCGTCATCCGTTTCATCGTCTGAGCGACCTCGGCAATGTTCGCACGAATGTCAATGGTGGGATCGCTCTCGACATACCGCACGCCATAGCCACCGCCGATATCCAATTCACGGGTGACGAAACCCGTGTCGGCATATAACTGCGCCATAAAGTCCAGCATGATCTCCGCTGTGCGGATATATACATCCGAATCGAACACCATCGAGCCGACGTGGCAGTGGAAACCGCACAGGTCAACGTGTTCTAACGATAAGGTGTGCAAGGCGATCTCCATTGCCATCCCGTTTTCGATAGCAAAACCGAACTTGCAGTCTACTTTACCCGTAGCGACCGCCTCATAGGTGTGGGGGTCGACACCGGGGGTCAGGCGCAGCATCACTCGCTGATGCACGCCAAGTTCGGCGGCAATGCGGTCGATCGCGTCCACTTCTTCGCGGCAGTCGGCGATGATACACCCGACACCGCACTCGATAGCGTAACGCAGGTCCTCATCGGTCTTAAGGTTGCCGTGAAAATAGACCTTTTCCATCGGGAAACCCGCGTTCTTCGCGGTGTACAGTTCCCCGCAAGACACCACGTCGACACCCATACCTTCTTCTTCGACAATTGTATACATCCGCGTAAAGCTGCACGCCTTAGACGCGAACAACGGGCAAGACCCCTCGCCGAAAAAGTCACGCATTGCATCGACGTAAACACGCGCGTTTTCACGGATGCGTTGTTCGTCCATCAGATACAGACCCGAACCGTATTTTTTTAAGAGCTCTGTCGTATCACGACCGGCAAATAATAATCGTTTACCGTCCGCGGATACCGACAGATTCGCACAAAGGTCATTGGGGTTCATACGTTCTACCATTCCTTAAATTATACTTCCACACCCGCATCGCGCATTAAGCCGAGCATAGTCTCCTCGTGTGCCGCTTCCATCGGAGTGAGCGGCAGGCGCAGAACATTCGCGCCGTAACCCATATGCGCCATTGCCGCTTTTACGGGGATGGGGTTGACCTCACAGAATAGTGCATCAACGAGGTCGAGGTATTGCAGCTGCATATCCAACGCACCTTGCATATCGCCGTCCAAATATTTATGGCACATCGCCGAGGTCTCCGCGGGCAACAGATTGGACAGCACCGAGATAACACCCTTGCCGCCGAGCGACATCACGGGCACGATCTGATCGTCGTTGCCCGAATAGATATCCAGCTTATCCCCTGCGAGCTTCGCGATCTGCGCGACCTGCGAGATGTTGCCGCTCGCCTCTTTGATCGCAACAATGTTGGGGTG
>JAZOCG010000116.1:0-3091 GCA_045596345.1 Acutalibacteraceae bacterium | reverse complement strand
GGATCACCGAAGGTGATCCCGCCGCCCTCGATGGTATTGAACACCTTCGTCGCGTGAAAACTGAACATCGACGCATCGCCGAATGCACCCGCGCCGACGCCCTTATACGTCACGCCGAATGCGTGTGCGGCGTCGTAAATGACCTTAAGGTTATGCTTTTTCGCAATCGCCTCGATGGCTTCCACGTCGCACATATTGCCGTACACGTGGACAGGTATGATCGCCACCGTCTTGTCGGTGATGAGTGCCTCGATCTTTTCGGGATCCATCGTGCAGTCATCCGCTTTGATGTCGCAGAAGACAGGGCGCAGCCCATTACGCACAATGGCGTTGGTCGTAGAAACAAAGGTGAACGGCGTGGTAATGACCTCGCCGCCCTCTTTATTCAGTCCCAACGCCTGAAGCACTAATTCCAATGCCAAATGACCGTTGGCAAACATAAATATGCCGGACACGTTCAGATACGTCTTCAGTTGTGCGCGAAGACGCTCGTAGATCGGACCCATATTGGTCATATGGTGATTGTCAAATATCGATTTGATCTCCTCGAGATACTCTTCGGGGGAAGGCATCGAGGAGCGAGTAACAAAAATCGCCATTTTTACACTCCCAGATAAGCGGTTATTTTACCAGAGAAAGCACCTCGGCGTGAATATCCTCGATGGTGCGCATCTCACCGTCGCAGTCACAGCACACGCGATCCCAGCCGAGCTTGTCGGCGCAATACGACGCCGCCGTTCTCGAACGGTTGAGGTAGTCCAGATTGCTTTCGTGAATATCCTTCTTGCTCTCGTCGCCGTGATAGCGTCCGCTCATCAGCTTTTGACTGACGGCGGGGTCCACCTGCAGATAGATCACGCGATCCGGCGCGGGAATTCCCAAATACTTATACTCATAGTCAAACAGCCATTGCAAAAACGTGTCCCACTGCTCGTCGGGCAGCTTGGAGCACTGGTGAATGGCGTTTGAGGTGGTGTAACGGTCCGCGACGATGACGCCGCCGTCCTCATAAAACGCGCCCCAGTCCTTCTTATAGTCAGCATAGCGGTCCACCGCATAAAACGAGGATGCCGCATACGCATTGACCGCATGGGGGTCTGTGCCGAACTCGCCGTTCAGATACATTTTGACTAACGCGGACGAGTCACTCTCGTAATTCGGGAAGGTGACACGGCGAACACGTTCACCCTGTGCGGTGAGCGCATCCACCAACAGCTTGGTCTGCGTCGCCTTGCCGCTGCCGTCCAGTCCCTCAACAACGATCAGTTTTCCCATTATACACCAACCAACTCTCTGTTTCCGTACATCTTGTCGTAATAGTTTTGATATTCACCCGAAATGATGGTCTCCCACCACTCACGGTTGTCGAGGTACCACTGAATGGTCTTCTTGATGCCGTCCGCGAACTTCGTCTCGGGCAACCAGCCGAGCTCGGAGTGGATCTTGGTCGGGTCGATAGCATAACGCATATCGTGACCCTTGCGGTCAGCGACATAGGTGATCAGGCTCTCGGGCTTGCCAAGCTCCTTGCAGATGATCTTGACGATGTCAATATTCTTCATCTCATTGTGACCGCCGATGTTGTAGACCTCGCCGACACGCCCCTTATGGATAATAAGGTCGATCGCCTTGCAATGATCCACGACATACAGCCAGCCGCGCACGTTGAGACCCTCACCGTAGACCGGCAGGGGTTTATCGTTCAGCGCGTTAGCGATCATCAGCGGGATCAGCTTCTCGGGGAAATGATACGGTCCGTAGTTGTTGGAGCAACGGCTGATGGTTACCGGCAGACCGAAGGTGCGGTGATACGCCAGCACCAGCAGGTCTGCGCCCGCCTTCGAGGAGCTGTAGGGGCTGCTCGTATGGATCGGGGTTTCCTCGGTGAAGAACAGATCGGGGCGGTCAAGCGGCAGGTCGCCGTACACCTCGTCGGTGGATACCTGATGATAGCGCGTGATGCCGTACTTGCGGCAAGCATCCATCAACACCTGCGTGCCGAGAATGTTGGTCTGCAGGAAAATGCCCGGATCTTCAATCGAGCGGTCAACGTGGCTCTCGGCGGCAAAGTTGACCACTATGTCGGGCTGCTCTTCCTCAAACAGATCGTACACCGCGTCGCGGTCGCAGATATCTGCCTTAACAAAGCGGAAATTCGGATTGTCCATCACGGGCGCGAGCGTCGACAGGTTGCCCGCGTAGGTGAGCTTGTCCAGACAGACAATGCGGTATGCGGGATATTTCCCCAGCATATGAAATACAAAATTGCTGCCGATAAAGCCGGCACCGCCGGTAACAATAATAGTCATACTTCTCTGCCTTTCTTGCTTACTTAATCATACGACCTTCCGCGACCGCCATCAAATGCTTGCCATACGGCGACTTGCCGTAACGGTTGGCGGACGCGATGAGGTTTTCCTTCGTGATCCACTTGTAGCGGTAGGCGATCTCCTCCGGTGCGGACACCTTAATGCCCTGACGGCTCTCGATCATATGCACAAACTCCGCTGCCTCCAGCAGGCTCTCGGTCGTGCCGGTATCCAACCAAGTAAAACCGCGACCGAGCAATTCAACATCCAGCAGACCTTGCTGCAGATACATCTCGTTGAGCGTGGTGATCTCCAACTCTCCGCGAGCGGAAGGAGCGACCTGCTTCGCCATCTGAGACACGCCCTTCGGGTAAAAATAGAGACCCGTCACCGCGTAATTGCTCTTCGGTTGCGCGGGCTTTTCCTCAATGGAAATCGCCTGCCCCTTCTGATTAAACTCAACAACACCGAAACGCTCGGGGTCATTGACGTAATACCCAAATACCGTTGCGCGGCCTTCCTCGGTCGCCCGCGCGACCGCATACAACTTCTTGGCAAAGCCGTTGCCGTAATAAATATTATCGCCGAGCACCATCGCGCAGGCGTCGTCGCCGATAAACTCCTCGCCGATGATAAACGCCTGCGCAAGACCGTCGGGTGAGGGCTGCACCGCATAACGCAAATTGAGTCCGAACTGACTGCCGTCGCCCAGCAACGCCTGAAAACGCGGTGTGTCCTCAGGCGTGGAAATAATCAGGATATCCCGAATCTTAGCCAACATC
>JAZOCG010000115.1:0-4986 GCA_045596345.1 Acutalibacteraceae bacterium | reverse complement strand
GATGACGTTGCCCTTGGACTTGCTCATCTTGTCCTCACCCGACATCAGCCACGGATGTCCGAGCACCTGCTTGGGCAGCGGCTCGCCGAGTGCCATCAAAATGATCGGCCAGTAGATGGTGTGGAACCGCACGATGTCCTTGCCGATGACGTGCAGGTCGGCGGGCCAGCATTTCTTATAGAGATCCGACGGACCGTCGGGATCGTAGCCCGCGCCGGTGATGTAGTTGGATAGTGCGTCGATCCACACGTACATCACGTGCTTGTCGTCAAAATCGACGGGGATACCCCACGTGAAAGACGAGCGGGATACGCACAGGTCGTTAAGTCCGGGTTTGAGGAAGTTGTTGATCATCTCGTTGCGGCGGGATTCCGGCGCAAAGAAGGTCGGATTTTCCTCGTAGTATTTGAGCAGGCGATCCTGGTATTTGCCGAGCTTTAAGAAATATGCCTCTTCCTTTGCATCGACACACTCACGTCCGCAGTCGGGGCACTTGCCGTCGACAAGCTGCGAGGGAGTGAAGAAGCTCTCGCACGGTACGCAATACTTACCCTCGTACGCGCCTTTGTAAATGTCGCCCTGCTCGTACAGTTTGCGGAAGATCTTCTTAAGCACCGCGACGTGGTCCTCGTCGGTGGTGCGGATAAAACGGTCGTAGGTGACATCCATACTATCCCACACCGCCTTGATGGACGCGGCGGCGCGGTCAACGTACGCCTGTGGGGTCATTCCTTCCGCTTTGGCGTATTCCTCGATCTTCTGACCGTGCTCGTCCGAGCCGGTGAGGAAATATACATCAAAGCCCATCATCCGCTTATAGCGGGCGATCATATCCGCGAGCACGATGTCATAGGTATTGCCGATGTGCGGCTTGCGGCTCGCGTAGGCGATGGCTGTCGTGAGATAAAATTTCGGTTTTTCCATTAGAGGATCCTCCCTATATTAGGTTACAATACTTTATTTTATCATAAATGGCAAAAAATACAATAGGCATTTCGGGATTTTTCCGCATTGCGCGCAAAAAATTCTAATATGCATAAAAAACTTGATTATTGCGTGAAAAAGTGCTATACTCTATATTGCTATAAAATGACTTAGTCTGTTCGCACACGGACAGATCGGGTCAAATACGGGAAAAGGAGTGGTCGGTGTGCGACGCTTATTGTGTGTGTTCACGGCGGTCGCGTGTGTGCTGACCTGCGTTGGATGTGCACCGTCGGCGGACGTGTCCGAGCCGGCCTCGTCGCTGTCCGATAGTGGGACGTCCATCGACTCTCCGCGCAACCTCGCGCTCCCGTACAGCAAAGAGGATACCCTCAACCCGTATGCCGCGACCACCGAGGTTAATCTGAATCTCGCGGGTCTGTTGTATGACAGCCTGACGGTGATCGACGGCGAGTTTATGCCGCGGTTGTCGCTTGCGGCGTCGGTCACGCCGACGGACGCGACACACCTAACGGTCGTGTTGCGTGAGGGCGCGGTATTTTCCGACGGCACGGCGGTCACCGCCGCCGACATTAAGGTGTCCTTTGACACCGCGCGCGCCAGTGCGATGTATAAAGAATTGCTTAAAAACGTCACTGCCGCATCTCCGTCGCGGGACGGTAAAACCGTTACCTTTACGCTGGCGAAGGGCGACCCCAACGCCGCGGCGTGCTTGTCTTTTCCTATCCTCAAGGAGGGGAAGACCACCGTCGCCATCGGTGAAGCACCGCTCGGCGGTGGACAATATGTGTATACCGTAGATGACAGCGGTGCCTATCTCGCCGCCAATCCCCGCTACGGCAAAACGCCGCGTTACTCCACTGTGCAACTGCGGCATCTGCCGAGCACCGAGAGCATGTATTACGGGCTTAGCTCGGGGAACATCACGTATTACTATAACGATCTCAACAAAGGCGAGCCCCCTCGCGTATCAGGCGCGAGCGGACGGGTGAATATGAACGCGCTGATCTATCTCGGCGTTAACCCCGCTTTTGTGTCCCCCGATGACCCGTCAATGCGGCGGGCACTTAGCCTGCTTCTTGACCGAGCGACGCTGGCATCTTCCGCTTGTGCGGGTTGGGCGTATGCGGCGACGTTGCCGTTTCACCAAAACTGGGGTGCGGTGCGGGATATTGAGCCGCTGTTCGGTAAGCAGGATCTTGCCGCGGCGACCGAACTGTTGGATGCCGCCGATCGCAAGATACGGGCACTCGAACTCATCTACAGCCTTGACAGCGGTAACCGCGCGACGTTGGTGGATGCGGTGCGTACACAGTTGGAGAGCGCAGGCATCCGCGTAACGGTGACACCGCTCGCGTATGACGCGTATATGGCTCGCCTGCAGAGCGGACAATACGATCTGCATCTTGGTGAGATCCGACTGAGCGCGAATATGGATCTCTCGCCGCTGTTCGGCGGTACCGCACACTATGGTGTGATCGCCGACGGTACCGCGGCACAGGCGTACGCGCGGTATTGCGCGGGCGAGGGCACGTTGCAGGAATTTGTCACCGCGTTTGGTGAGGAGTTGCCGTATATTCCGCTGTTGTGGCGGTGCGGCTTTGCGGGATATGATCGCCGTCTGACGACCGTTACCCCGCACGGGTATAACCCGTATTACGGCATTGCTGACTGGCAGTGACCTACACAAATTTCGGAGAGTATCTGTCTTGACAGGTTTTTATCAATCACTGGGAAAGGTGTGTGTTTTGTATGATTCGTATGGAAAATCGCTACGGCACGATCGAGGTATCGCAGGAGTATTTCAGCTACTTGGTTGGTAACGCGGTGTCTGCTTGCTACGGTGTAGCGGGTATGGTGCGCAGCGGTCCGAAGCAGGGTCTGCGCTCGGTGCTGTCTCGTCGTGCGTATGCCGATGACGGCGTACACGTGCGCGGTGAGGGTGACCGTCTGATCGTGGATATCCACATCTCGGTCGTCTACGGGATGAACATTGCGGCGATCGCCAAGAGCATCGTCAACAAAGTACGCTATACGGTGGAAGAGGCCACGGGTCTGACCGTTAAAAAGGTCAATGTGTTTGTCGACGGGATGAAGCCTGAAGAATAAACTGACCGAACCGGTGGGGCTCGCCCATCGCATAAAGGAGTGCTGATATGATTAAAGGATCTATATTGCGGGACGCGATGATCTCGGCGTCCAAAGCCTTGTCGAATGTGAAACAAGACGTTGACGCGCTCAACGTTTTTCCCGTGCCGGACGGTGATACGGGCACGAATATGTCGATGACCATCGGCAACGCGGCGCGTGAACTCAGCCGTCTGGCTGATCCGACCGCGACCGAGGTGGCAGACGTTGCCTCGTCCGCGCTGCTGCGTGGTGCGCGCGGTAACTCGGGCGTTATTCTGTCGCTGTTGTTCCGCGGTTTCTCCAAGGGTCTTAAGGGGCTTGAAGAGGCGGACGGTACCGCGCTCGCGCAGGCGTTGACGCTTGGTACCGAGGGCGCGTACAAGGCCGTTATGAAGCCGACGGAAGGTACTATCCTCACCGTCGCGCGTGAAGCCGCCGCCGCGGGTGTGGAGAAGGCAAAGGAAGATAACGATCCCATCGTCGTGTGGGAGGCGATCTGCGAAGAGGCGGAAGCCTCGCTCGCTCGCACCCCCGACTTGCTGCCGCAACTGAAAAAAGCGGGCGTCGTGGACGCAGGCGGCAAGGGCTTGTGCATCGTGATCGAGGAGATGCTGCGCATCTTTAAGGGCGGCGAGATGCTGTCCGACGCGGCGACTGCCGCCGCGCCCGTCAAGAAGAAAAACGCTGTGGCGGATTTCGATCAGGATATTACGTTTACCTATTGCACCGAGTTTATCGTCGGTCGCGATAAGAAATGTACGCTGGATCCGCTCTCCCTGCGCGCCTATCTCGAGAGCATCGGCGACTGCGTTGTGGTAGTGGACGATGAGGAGATCATCAAGGTGCACGTGCACACCAACAACCCCGGCAAGGCGATGGAAGAAGCGATCAAATACGGTCAGTTTGAGACCGTTAAGGTGGAGAATATGCGTATCCAGCACGAGAATGCGGGCTGGGTTGAGGAAGAGGATGCTTCTGCCGCAGGACCGGTGCTCGAGCGCGCCGAGCCGGAGAATGAGTACGGTTTTGTATCGGTTGCCGCGGGCGAGGGGCTGAAGGCTTTGTTCCACGACGATCTCGCCTGTGATCAGGTGGTGTCGGGCGGTCAGACGATGAACCCGTCCACCGATGATATTCTGTCGGCGATCGAGGCGACCCCCGCCAAGACGGTGTTCGTCCTGCCGAACAATAAGAACATCATTCTCGCCGCTGAACAAGCGGTACCGCTCGCGGATCGCCGCGTGTGTGTGTTGCCCACCCGCACCATTCCGCAGGGCATCTCCGCGATGCTGGCGTTTGACCCCGACAGCGACGTGGAGGCAAACCTTATCGCGATGCAAAAGGCGGCGGATAACGTGTCTACGGGTTCGCTGACCTACGCCGCGCGTGACAGCGACTACGAGGGGCATAAGATCAAAGAGGGGCAGATCCTCGCGCAGAATAACGGTAAGCTCGCTTTCGTGGATGACGATGTCAACCACGCCGCGACGAAGCTTGCCAAGACGATGGCGAACAGCCGCCGTATGGAAGGCAAGGAGCTGAATTTTGTCACCGTCATTTACGGTGAGGATGTCACCGAGGAGGATGCTGAGGCGGTATGCGAGAGCATCCGCGCAAAACTCGGCGAGGACGTTGACGTGTCCGCGCTGCCCGGCGGTCAGCCTGTGTATTATTATTTCCTGTCTATGGAATAACGGAAAATGCGGAACGTTTTGCGTTCCGCATTTTTATCAAAGAAGAGATGTTGAGTATGGTGCATTTCTCGGCAGATGGGACCTTGCTCGATTTGTGTGGAGGAATACGTTTGAAAGTATTGTGTATCGGCGACGTGGTCGGCTCGGTCGGTTGCGCGCATTTGCAAAAGGTGCTCCCGCGCATCAAGCGCGAGCTGGCGGTGGATGTCTGCATCGT
>JAZOCG010000114.1:0-3253 GCA_045596345.1 Acutalibacteraceae bacterium | reverse complement strand
ACTCCTACACCCGCCACGAGTATTTCCGCCGCATTCTGTGCAATCTCATCGGCGGTTGGGTGGAAAACGGCGAATATCCCGCCGATATGGACGCGCTGGGCAAGATGGTGCAGGACATCTCCTACAACAACGCAAAAGCCTATTTCGGCTTCTGATCAACACCCCGCTCCCGCGCAGAACACCTGCGCGGGAGATTTTAATATTCTTTGAATTTTTCTGTTCATTCTTGCTTTTCTTCTATAAAGAGAGTATAATTGGAACACTGTTTCAGCAATCTCCTACGAAAGGAAATGACCCTATGTACAAACGCTTATTCCAATGCGTGCGGGAATATAAACGCCCGTCCGTTCTCACCCTGCTGTTGATGGTGGGCGAGGCGGTCATCGAGTGTCTGATCCCGTTCATCACCGCCAATCTGGTCAACCAGATCCGTGCGGGCACCGATCTGCCCACCATTTTGCAGACGGGACTGCTGCTTATCGTGATGGCACTTATCTCGCTGTCCTGCGGCGGTCTCGGCGGCGCGACCTGTGCGCGCGCATCGGCGGGCTTTGCCAAGAATCTGCGCCACGACCTGTTTCACAAGGTGCAGACCTATTCCTTCGAGAACATTGATAAGTTCTCGTCGTCGTCGCTCGTCACCCGTATGACGACCGATGTCAACAACGTGCAGATGGCGTATATGATGCTCATTCGCATCGCGGTGCGCGCGCCGCTGATGCTGATCTTTTCCATCATTATGGCGTATATTATGGGCGGCGCGCTCGCGACCTCCTTTGTCGTCATCATCCCTGTGCTCGCAGGCGGTCTGATGATGGTCGCACGCAAGGCAATGCCCGCCTTCCGCCGTGTATTTAAGAAGTACGACGCACTCAACGAATCCATCGAGGAAAATGTGCGCGGTATGCGGGTGGTCAAGGGCTTCTCCCGCGAAGAGCACGAAAAGACGAAATTTGCCGCCGCCTCGGAGAACATCCAACGCGATTTTACCTACGCCGAGCGTATTGTCGCACTTAACGCGCCGCTGATGCAGCTGTGCGCAAACTTCAATATGGTGTTCGTGTTGCTCGTCGGCTCGCGGCTCATCGTACAGAGCGGCGGCGAACTCATCAACGTCGGTGAGATCTCCGCGATGCTCACCTATGGTATGCAGATTCTCATTCAGCTGATGATGCTGTCGATGATCTACGTGATGCTGACGATGTCTCACGAATCCATCAAGCGTATTTGCGAAGTGTTGGAGGAGCAACCGCGCCTTGTCAGCCCCGCTGAGCCGATCACGACCGTCCAAAACGGTTCTGTCGACTTTGACGGCGTGCGGTTCAAATACTCTGAAAAGGCGAAGAAATTCGCCCTCGACAACGTCGACCTGCACATTTCCTCGGGTATGACCGTGGGCATCCTCGGCGGCACCGGTTCGAGTAAATCGACCCTCGTACAACTCATCCCGCGCCTCTACGACACCACCGAAGGCACAGTAAAGGTCGGCGGCGTAGATGTGCGCGATTACGACCTCGACACTCTGCGCGGTGCGGTCGCGATGGTGCTGCAAAAGAACACGCTGTTCTCGGGTACGATCAAGGAAAATCTGCGTTGGGGCAACGAGCACGCCACCGACGACGAATTGATCGAGGCATGCCGCCTCGCGCAGGCGGACGAGTTTATCCGCTCCTTCCCTAACGGCTACGACACTTATATAGAGCAGGGCGGCTCCAACGTGTCGGGCGGGCAAAAACAGCGTTTGTGCATCGCCCGCGCGTTGCTCAAGAAGCCGAAGATCCTGATTCTCGACGACTCGACGAGCGCGGTGGATACCAAGACCGATGCGCTCATCCGCGCAGGTTTCCGCGATTTTATTCCCGAAACCACCAAGATCATTATTGCACAACGTGTGTCGTCGGTGCAGGATGCCGACCTCATCCTTGTGATGGATAACGGCATCATTGCCGCGGCGGGCACGCACGATGATCTGCTGAAAACCAGCGATATCTACCGTGAAGTATATGAACAGCAGACAAACGGGGGTGAAGCAGATGAATAAGAAACCCGCTCGCCCCACGTTTGATTTCGCGGTACTCGGGCGCGTGATCAAACTGCTCTATCAGTTCTATCCCCGTCTGCTCCCCATCGTCGGCGTGTGCATTCTTGCCGCCGCGACCGTCGCGGCGATCCCCGCGATCTTCACCCAAAAGGTGCTCGCGATCCTCACCGACTGCCTTGACAAGGGCATCCTTACCTGGGAGATCGCACGCGAGCGCATTTTACCGCTCGTATTGGTGTTGATTGGACTGTACGCGCTGTCCATCACCTTCTCCCTCATCCAGACACAGCTGATGGCGATCATCACGCAGGGCTTCCTCAGCAAGATGCGCTGTCGGATGTTCGAGGGGATGCAAAATCTGCCCATCCGCTATTTTGACACTCATAAGCACGGCGACATTATGAGCCACTACACCAACGATATCGACACCCTGCGTCAGCTCGTGTCCCAGTCGTTGCCGCAGTTGTTGCAGTCGACGGTCATCGTGGTGACGGTGCTGTGCATTATGCTGTATTACAGTGTGCTGATGACGCTGGTCATCTTGCTCGGCGTGGTCGCGATGGTGCTCGTGTCCAAGAAGATCGGCGGCGGCTCGGCAAAGTATTTCATTCGCCAACAGCAGTCAGTCGGCAAGTCCGAGGGCTTTGTCCAGGAGATGATGAACGGACAAAAGGTTATCAAAGTCTTCTCCCACGAGGACGCGGTCAAGGCGGATTTTGACGTCATCAACGAGGAGCTGTTCGAGGACAGCCGTCGCGCACACACCTACGCCAACTGCCTCGGTCCCATCATTATGAACATCGGCAACGTCTTGTACGTCATTTGCGCGATGGTCGGCGGTCTGTTCCTCATTACAGGGATGCCGAATATCAGCATCTCGATGCTGCCGTTCACCATCGACATCGTCGTGCCGTTCCTTAACATGACCAAGCAGTTCACCGGCAACGTCAACCAACTCTCGCAACAGATCAACTCCATCGCGATGGCACTCGCGGGCGCAAAACGCATCTTCGCACTGATGGATCAAGCCCCCGAGGTGGATGACGGTTATGTCACGCTGGTCAACGCCGCCATCGCGGCGGACGGCACCGTGACCGAGGCGACTCAACGCACGGGACACTGGGCGTGGAAGCACCCCCACAATGACGGCACCCTCACCTACACCCCCCTCGCGGGCGACGTGCGGCTCACCGAGGTGGACTTCGCCTATGA
>JAZOCG010000113.1:0-11423 GCA_045596345.1 Acutalibacteraceae bacterium | reverse complement strand
CGGTGTTTTGTGCGGTTTGGCAATGTTTATCGCGACCAACCTGCAGCAGCTCGGTCTGCAAGGCGAAGGAGTGTCCGAAGGCAAGGCGGCATTCACGACGGCACTGTATATCGTGCTTGTGCCGATTCTCGGGTTGTTTTTAAACCGCCGCACGACCTTGCTCAACTGGCTCGGTGTTTTGCTCGCCGCGGTGGGGTTGTATTTCCTGTGTGCGATGGGTGAGACCGGCTTTGGCTTGAGCGATATACTGCTTCTGTTGTGCGCGCTGATGTTTTCAGTGCAGATTATGCTGGTTGACCGTTTTTCACCAAAGGTGGACGGTGTGCGGTTGTCGTGTATCCAGTTCTTTGTGGTGGGCATACTGAATATACCCCTGATGTTCCTGTTGGATACGCCGACGTGGACGGGCGTACAAAACCATTTGGGCGAGCTGCTGTATCTTGGCTTACTGTCCAGCGGTGTGGCATATACGCTGCAGATTATCGCACAGAAGGATACCGATCCGACGACTGCCTCTCTGCTGATGAGCCTGGAGTCGGTGTTCGGCGCGCTCGCGGGTTGGCTGATCGCGGGGCACGCAATGGGAGGTTATGAGATTCTCGGGTGCGTGCTGATGTTCGGTGCTATTGTATTAGCGCAACTTCCCGCGCCGACCTTGTCGAAAAGGAGAGAGAAGAATGCAATTTAACGGCATTAACGCGGACAGCCTGTATTTGCTCGCGGAAAACCGTTTTCGCGACAGCAAGGCATATTACGAAGAGCATAAGCCCGTGATCAAGCGGGAGATCATCGAGCCGTTGCGTGCGGTGGTCGCCGAGCTGATGCCGACGATGCAGGCGGTCGACCCGCTGATCGGCGGTTCGATCAGCCGAGTACGGCGGGATAACCGATTTACGAAAGATAAGCTGATGTACCGTGAGAATATGTGGATCGTGTTTATGCGGGACAAGCGTACGTGGAACTGGTGTGTTCCCGCGTTTTACTTGGATTTTTCATTAAACGGTGCGGAATGGGGGATGGGCTTTTACGGTGCTACTCCCTCGATGATGAAAGCCTTACGCCGTCGTGCCGAGGCAGACCCTGAGCGCGTAATCAAAGCGATCCGCAAGGCGAAACGTGCGGGGTTTGAGATCGGCGGCGAGCCGTATGCCCGCCCGCGGAGCACCGACGATATACCAAAGGAGTTGCGTCCCTTATACGATTGCCGAAATTTGCGTGTCAGTCGGTTGGATTCCGCCGAGTTTGTGGCGAATGGCAGGTTGGTCGAAGACCTGCGTCGCGGCTTCTTGGCGTGTGCGCCGATGTATGCGATATTGATGGAAACAGTAGAAGAGGTTATTGGAGTAAGGAGTGATCTTGATGCTGAATAAAATAAAGGAACAAGCCGCCGCGGCAGTGCGTGAGCTTATCGAGACGGCAGGCTTGCAGGCGGGCGATGTGTTGGTGATCGGTTGCTCGTCCAGCGAGGTGCTGGGAGAGCGCATCGGTACGGCATCGAGCATGGATGCGGCGGGCGCGATACTGGACGGTATCTTGCCGTTGTTGCAGGAGAAGAATATTTTTCTCGCGGCACAGTGCTGTGAGCATCTTAACCGCGCGATCATCCTCGAAGCGGATGCCGCCAAGACGCGCGGTTACGAAACGGTCAACGTATTGCCGCAACCCAAGGCGGGCGGCTCGTTTGCGACAACGGCTTGGAAACGACTGCAACACCCCGTTGCCGTAGAGGAGGTCCGCGCGGATGCGGGGCTGGACATCGGCGGCACGCTGATCGGTATGCATCTGAAGCGCGTGGCGGTGCCCGTGCGACTGTCGGTGGACACCATCGGCGAGGCACGCTTGATCAGTGCACGCACCCGCCCGAAATTTATCGGCGGCTGTCGTGCACAGTATGATGAAAGTCAATTATAAAACCAAAGGAGATAATACCTATGAGTGAATGCACACACAACTGCAGTACCTGTTCGTCTAAGTGCGCTGAGCAGGATCTGCGTGAACAGTTAAACCAGTACAGTGATATTAAAAAAGTAGTCGCGGTCAGCAGCGGCAAGGGCGGCGTCGGCAAATCCTCCGTTACCGCGATGCTCGCCGTGATGATGGCGCGCCGAGGCTATAAGGTCGGTATCCTTGACGCCGACATTACCGGTCCTTCTATTCCGAAGGCATTCGGTATCACCCGCAAGGCGCGCGGCAGTGAACTCGGCATTCTGCCGGAAGAAGGGCATATGAACATCAAGATTATGTCCATCAACCTTCTTTTGGAGGATGACACACAGCCCGTGGTGTGGCGCGGTCCTGTTGTTGCGGGCGCGGTCAAACAGTTCTGGACGGACGTTGTCTGGGGCGAGTTGGACGTGCTGTTTATTGATATGCCGCCCGGCACGGGCGACGTCCCGCTGACGGTGTACCAGAGCATTGCGCTCGACGGCAATGTCATCGTCACCACGCCTCAATCGCTGGTGCAGATGGTGGTGAGCAAGGCACAGAAGATGGCGGGGATGCTCAACGTGCCGATCCTCGGCTTTGTGGAGAATATGAGCAGTGTTAAATGCCCCGATTGCGGCAAGCAGATCCCGCTGTTCGGTGACGGCAAAGCACTCGACAAGGTGGCGGAGGAGCTGGGTGTACCCGTGCTTGCCCGTCTGCCGATGGATGCGCAGATCGCCGCCCTGTGCGATGCGGGTGAGATCGAGCGCGTCGTGTGTGACGAGCTTTCCGGCGCAGTGGATGCGGTGGAAGCGTTGCTCAAATAAGAAAAGCTGAAAACGCTGTCGGCATACCGACAGCGTTTTGCTGTTTTTGGAAAAAAGACTGGATTTTTTTGCGCGGATACAGTACAATAAAAGGGTAGATAAAAAAGGGGGATGCACCTTATGTCCCGACTTCTGGCCATCGACGGCAACAGTATCGTTAATCGAGCGTTCTACGGAGTCAAAGCATTGACTACCAAGGACGGTCGATACACCAATGCTATTGTGGGTTTTCTGAATATTTTAGCCCGTCTGCGGGAACAAACGCAGGCGGATCATATCGCCGTCGCATTTGACGTACACGCGCCGACTTTCCGCCACGAGATGTACGATGCGTATAAGGCGGGGCGCAAAGGAATGCCCGATGAATTGCGCGAGCAGATGCAACCTCTCAAGGATATTTTGCGCGCGATGGGGCTCACTCTTGTCGAACAGGCAGGCTATGAGGCGGACGACATCCTCGGTACGCTGTCGCTTGCGGCGGCGAATGCGGGGGATGAGTGCTTTGTTGCAACGGGTGACCGCGATTCTCTGCAGCTCGTGGGTGAGCGGGTGACCGTTTTGCTCGCGACGACCAAGATGGGACACCCTGAAACGGTGGTATTCGATACCGCTGCTATCGGCGAAAAATATGGGCTTACCCCCGAACAACTCATTGACCTCAAAGCCTTGCAAGGGGATACCAGCGACAACATCCCCGGTGTTCCCGGTGTGGGAGAAAAGACCGCGCTTGATCTGATGCAGCGGTTTGGTTCGTTGGATGCCATTTATGGGGATCTGGATACGCTGGATGTGCGCGAGAGCTTGCGAGCAAAGCTCGCCAACGGGCGTGAAAGTGCTTACATCAGCAAAAAACTCGGTACCATCTGCCGTGAAGCTCCTATCGATACCGATAAGGCGCACTACGCCGTTGGGGAATTGCAACGAGCGGAACTCGCGCGGTTGTTGCAGGGTCTTGAGTTGTTTAAATGGATGGAAAAGCTCGGGCTGACCGATGAGCCGATCCCCGCTACGCAGACGGCGGTGGAACTGCCTGCCCTCGAGGTGGAAGGAAACGAGGCGGCGGGAGAGATCATCGCCATCGCGCGGCAAACGGGACGGATGGACGTCCTTGCGCTGGTGGACGGCGAGGAGATCGCCGCTCTCGCGATCGGCGTTGAGGGGCGGCTTGCCCGTATCGATCGCCTGACCTTTGATTTTGAGATGCTGATCGATCTGCTCACCGACCCGCGTATTCAAAAACGTACCCACGACAGCAAGCCGCTGTTTGCGGCATTGCTCGCGCAAGGGCTGACCCCTGCGGGCTTTGTGTTGGACACCGCACTGGCGGCGTATCTGCTCAACCCCTTATCCTCGGACTACTCGTTACCGCGCCTGATGCAGGAATACGGCATTCCCGCGCCGGCGGCGGAGCCGCTTATCGGCTTTGGCGTGTTAGCGGATAGGCTCACGGCACAGGTCGAGGAACAAGGCATGACCACGCTGCTCACCGAGGTTGAACAGCCGCTCGCTGAGGTGCTCGCTTCAATGGAAAACGTCGGTTGTTATGTCGACCGCGAGGGTATCGCCGCTTTCGGTCGGGAGTTGACCGCGCGCATTGCCGAGTTGCAGAACAGCATCTGGCAGGCGGTAGGGTATGAGTTCAACCTCAACTCGCCCAAACAGCTCGGTAAGGCGTTATTTGAAGATCTCGGACTTCCCGCGGGGAAAAAGACCAAGTCGGGTTATTCCACCAATGCGGAAGTGTTGGAGAAACTCCGCACACAGCATCCGGTGGTGGAGCAGTTGCTGGAATACCGCACGTTGACCAAACTCAACGGCACCTATTGCGACGGTCTGCTCAAGGTGATCGCTCCTGACGGGCGCATTCATTCGGTGTTTAACCAGACTGAGACACGCACGGGTCGCATTTCGTCCTCTGAGCCGAATTTACAGAACATCCCCGTGCGCTCGGAGCTTGGACGGCAGATGCGCCGTTTCTTCCTCGCCGAAGAGGGATGGGAGCTGTGTGATGCGGATTATTCGCAGATCGAACTGCGTGTGCTCGCGCATATGGCGGATGAGCCGACGATGATCGAGGCGTTTAACACCGGCGAGGATATTCACCGCTCGACGGCGGCGCAGGTGTTCGGGGTATCGCCTGACGAAGTGACACCGACGATGCGCTCGAGCGCGAAAGCAGTCAATTTCGGCATCATCTATGGCATCGGTGCCCATTCGCTATCGGAGGATATCGGTGTATCTTATGGGCAGGCGAAGGAGTATATCGAAAACTATCTGCACCATTTTGGTGCGGTAGACGCATTTATGCGCCGCCTTATCGACGATGCGACCGAAAAGGGCTACGGCGAAACGCTGTTTGCCCGCCGTCGTCCGCTTCCCGAATTGAAAGCAGGCAACGCGATGACGCGCCATTTCGGTGAGCGTGTCGCGCGCAATATGCCGATTCAGGGCACCGCCGCCGACATTATCAAGATCGCAATGGTGCGTGTGTATCGCCGCTTGCAGGCAGAAAAGATGCGTGCACGGCTGATTTTGCAGGTACACGATGAACTGATGGTGGAAGCACCGCCCGAGGAAGCCGAGCGCGCCGCTGCCCTTCTCAAAGAGGAGATGGAAGCCGCAGCGTCCTTGCGGGTGAAACTGGAGGTGGATGTCCATCGCGGTCGCACGTGGTATGATGCGAAAGGTTAACTGTTTCTAAAAAATACGTGCCGTCCTCGTCCGGGGACGGCACTGTTTTTGCTCTTCGGGGGAATTATTACGAAAAAATCCGTCATTTTTTAGCAAAAAACACAAAAGAACAACATTTCACGGAAAAAAATTCCAATAAATTAAACAAAAAGCCTTGCCTTTTTGTGAGGTAATTGTTAAAATAAAGATACAGTAACCGCATAGTAGTTATATAATCTGCGGCGGTTTCATATACTTGGACAGGCAGAGCGGATGCGTGCATCCCATGGAAAACTTAACCGAGGGGGTACCTTAGATGTTTCGAAAACAAGAGTGTGTGGCTATGCTGTTGGCGGGAGGACAGGGCAGTCGCTTATATGCGCTGACCCGTCGTATTGCCAAACCGGCGGTGCCGTACGGCGGAAAGTATCGTATCATCGACTTTCCGCTGTCCAACTGTGTCAACTCCGGCATTGAAACAGTCGGTGTGTTGACGCAGTATCAGCCGTTGGAATTGAGCGATTATATCGGCTCAGGTCAGCCGTGGGATCTCGACCGTATGGACGCGGGTGTACACGTGTTGCCCCCGTATCAGCGTAATAAGGGCGCAGATTGGTACAAGGGTACGGCGAATGCCATCTATCAAAATATACAGTTTATCGAGCGATACGACCCCGAATACGTGTTGGTGCTGTCGGGCGATCACATCTACAAGATGGACTACAGCGCGATGCTCGCCGCACATAAGGCAAAGGGTGCTGACTGTACCATTGCGGTGCTCGATGTGCCGAAGGAAGAGGCGAGCCGTTTCGGTATCCTCAACACCAACGAGGATGATTCCGTCTACGAGTTTGAGGAGAAGCCGAAAGAGCCGAAGAGCACCCTCGCCTCGATGGGTATTTACATCTTTACGTGGGATAAATTGCGTAAATATTTAATTGCGGATGAGGAAAATTCCGCCTCTTCCAATGACTTCGGCAAGGATGTCCTGCCCGCGATGCTGAATGCGGGCGAGCGCATGTTTGCCTACCGCTTTGACGGCTATTGGAAGGATGTCGGCACCATTGACAGTCTGTGGGAAGCAAACCTCGACCTGCTCAACCCGAAGGTGCCGTTGGATCTGTCGGACGATGCGTGGAAGATCTATTCCCGCAACCCCGGCACGCCGCCGCAATATCTCTCGGATACCGCGCAGGTGCAGAACAGTATGATCACCGAAGGCTGCACCATCTGCGGCAAGGTGGAATATTCCATCATCTTCGCAGGTGTGACCGTCGAGGAGGGCGCAGAGATCATCGACTCGATTCTGATGCCGGGTACCGTCGTGCGAAAGGGTGCGAAGGTGCATTATTCGATCCTCGCCGAGAACGTCGAGATAGGCGAGGGGGCGCAGGTCGGTTCCAAGCCGGAGGAAACGGCGGATCTGGAGAAATGGGGCATCGCGGTAGTCGCATCGGGTGTGAAGATCGGCGCGGGCGCGAGTGTACCCGCGAAGGCAATGCAGGAGACAGACGTAGAGGGGGTGACCGCACATGCGTAACGGCGGGGCATTAGGACTGATTTTCGCGAATATGCACGATGAAGCGGTACGGGAATGTGCCGAGATTCGTTCCATGGGCTCGCTGCCCTTCGGCGGTCGTTACCGCCTGATCGATTTTGTGTTGTCGAGCATGGTGAATGCCGGCATTACCAAGGTCGGTGTCATCACCAAGAGCAACTACCAGTCGCTGATGGATCATCTCGGCTCGGGTAAGGCGTGGGATCTTTCCCGTAAGCACGAGGGTTTGTTCTTTCTTCCGCCGCGCAGTTGCGACGACGCGGAATATCAAGGGCGCATCGGCTCACTGGCGGATATTATGGCGTTTCTGCTTCGTTCAAAGGAAGAACTGGTCATTCTGTCGGATTGCCATATGGTGACGAGTATGGATTACGGCGCGCTGTTACAAGCACACGTGGACAGCGGTGCAGACGTGACGGTTGCTTGCCGTAACGGGGTCGTTCCCGCGCTTGCGGACATCCCGCAAATCAAGATGGATGCCGCGGGACGGGTGACGGATATGCTCATCGGTCGCGTCGGCGATGGTGAGGCGTTTTACGGCATCGGCGTGTACGTGATGCGTAAGGATTGGCTGATGGCTATGGTCAACGAGGCGGTGGCGCGTAACCTGCACCACTTCGAGCGGGATATTCTCCAACGTCGACTGCACGAGATTGTCATTCACGGCTATGAGGTGCCGTCGCTGGTAATGCCGATTTATTCGCTGAGTAGTTATTATAATGCCAACCTCGCACTGTTGGACAGCGAGGTGCGCGCACAGTTGTTCCCCAATGCCCGACCTGTCTACACCAAGGTGCGCGATTGCGCGCCCGTGCAGTATGGTCTGCACGCACAGGTGACGAATTCGCTCGTCGCGGATGGCGCGCACATAGACGGCTCGGTGAAGAACAGCATCATCTTCCGCGGTGTCAATATCGGACGGGATACGGTGATCGAGGATTGTGTTGTGATGCAGGACGTGACGGTTGCCGACCGTTGTTCGCTGACTTGTGTGGTCGCGGACAAGAACGCGGTGTTCCGTGAGGGACGCACACTGCAGGGCTTTGAGAGTTATCCTGTCTATATCGCAAAGAATGCAATCGTGTAATACGAAAGGAGACAGACGATGAAAGTATTGTATGTTGCCAGTGAGGCTGTCCCCTTTGCCGCATCGGGCGGTCTGGCGGATGTCGCGGGCTCACTCCCGAAGGCGATGCGTAAGCGTTTGGTCGGTTGCCGCGTGGTGATGCCGCTGTACGAGTGCGTGCCGCAGGAATTGCGGGATAAGATGACCTTCCTGACCAGTCTGTCGGTCCCCGTTGCGTGGCGGCGGCAGTATTGCGGTGTGTTCGAGGCGAAGGTCGACGGCGTGATCTACTATCTGCTGGATAACCAGTATTATTTTAAGCGTCAGGGTATTTACGGACACTACGACGACGCGGAACGGTTTGCGTTTTTCTCTCGTGCGGTGCTGGAGATGTTGCCGCATATCGGGTTTAAGCCGGACATTATCCACTCAAACGACTGGCAGAGCGCGTTGGTTCCGCTGTATTACAGCTTATACTACGCGACACGTGAGGGCTACGAGGGCATTAAGACGGTGTTCACCATCCACAATGTCCAGTATCAAGGCAAGTATGGGATGGAGCTCATTGAGGACGTCATCGGTATGCCGATGGAAAAGCGTCAGCTGGTTGAGTACGATGGCGGTGTCAACTATATGAAGGCCGCCATCGAGACCGCCGACAGCGTGACCACCGTCAGCCCGACTTATGCGCAGGAACTGCTCGATCCATGGTTCTCCTGGGGGATGGATCCTATCTTGCAAGCGCGCAGTTGGAAGCTGCACGGCATTCTCAACGGCATCGACATTGACAGCTATAACCCTGAGACAGATCCTGCGATCGTCGCACCGTACACGGTGGAGACGGTTGCGGAGGGCAAGGCGGCGAACAAACAAGCGTTGCAGGAGCGACTGAATTTGCCTGTGCGCGCGGATGTGCCGCTGATCGGAATGGTGACGCGCCTCGCGTCGCATAAGGGTCTTGATCTGGTTAAGTACATTGTCGAGGATCTACTCTCTCGAGACGTGCAATTGGTGATTCTCGGCTCGGGCGAGTGGGTGTACGAGAACTTCTTCCGCGAATTACAGGGACGCTACCCCGAGAAATTCTGTTATTGTGCGGGCTTTGTTCCCGAGCTTGCGCGTAAGATATACGCCTCGGCGGATATTTTCTTGATGCCGTCCAAGAGCGAGCCTTGCGGTTTGGCACAGATGGTGGCGTGCCGTTACGGCACACTTCCCGTGGTGCGCGAGACGGGCGGACTGAAGGACAGCATCCGCGACTGCGGCGATGGCGAGGGCTTTGGCTTTACCTTTAAGACCTATAACGCGGGGGATATGCTGTATGCCATTGACCGCGCGCTCGGCGCGTATGATAACAAACCGGATCTCGCTCTCTTGCGTGAGCGGTGTATGAACGAGGACTTCAGTTGGGGACGCTCGGCAAATGAGTATATCCGCTTGTATAAGTCGCTGTTGAAAGGAAATTAAGCCCCTTATAACATGACGTAGCCGATATGGTGAAACGTATTTGAAGCGATTAAAAAACAGCCACCCGTGCAGGGTGGCTGTTTTTATTGTTTTGACACGTTCTTTTGTTGGTACGCCTGTTCTAATTCTTGTAATACTGCCGTGTCACTTTTGGATTTATCTGAACGGTTTTCAAAATGTGTATTATTTCTTCTACGGAAAATGTTATGTTAGGCTCGTTTTCTATATAAAAATGTAATAGTTGTAATAATTCTTTTGTGTGAAGTCGTTGCATATATCCTTGAACGGAATGGCTTTGCAGCGACTGGTTTTTCGCTTCGTTCATATAATTACACTCACTTTTACTATGGGGATTATATCCCCTTAATAAATATGATTATAACCCCCATAATAGATAGTGTCAAGTGGGGGTGTGAATATGATACGGTTTGATAAATTGTGGGCGACAATGGAGAAGAAAGGTGTCAGCACCTATCTTTTGCGTGAGCGGTGCGGCATTGACAGCAAAACAGTGCGTCGACTGAAAGCCAACGATAACATTGAAACGAAAACGCTGAATAAACTATGTGCCGTGCTGGATTGTCGATTGGAAGACATCGCGGAGTATGTAAAAGAGTAAAGTAGAGAGTAAACGAAATCTCCCCTCGGATCAATCCAAGGGGAGATTTGTTATGCTATTCGGTTATGAATTATTTCATATCCTTAATTGCTGCCTGTGGTGTACAAGAAATTCTCGCTCTGTCATTTGATTTTCAGAAGGTTGTTCCGTTCAGAAGCATCAATATGTTTAAACAGATTCGTTATGCCATCAGTATTCATATTTTCAACAAATGTTTTATAAACATATTGAGCGGTTACTGTCTTCGAACCTTCAAATACCGTTCCCGTGTCAAGATACTCTTCGTGGTACGTTTCCTCAATAAAACAATTATTTTCTTTATCAAAATAAAACTTATACCAAATCCATTCTCCAACTTTACCAAGTAAAATTTTATTGTCTTCCATATCCACCCCTCCAATTTACTCTTATGATTATATCACAGCATGCATTTTTTCGCAATAGACAAGAAATCGCCATGCCGAGTGTTCGGCAGGGCGATAATTTGCTTTATAAATCTAATTACGTAGATTCTTTGAAAGAATGGCTAAATTGCTGCTATGTGCAGCAGTTAAATTACTCCGTAGCGAAATTGTTGCTTCGCAACAGCTAAATTATATTCGCCTACAAAACTGGCGAAGCCAATTTAGCTTGGTATAGCCAAATTTAGCTGCCAAAGGCAATTTAACTCGCCGAAGGCGAATATAGCTCAAGGGCATTGCAACAAAAAATCGCTCGGATTTCTCCGAGCGATTCTATTGTTAGCAATTAGCCCTTGATAGCAGCCTGGGCGGCGGCGAGACGAGCGATCGGCACGCGGAAGGGCGAGCAGGACACGTAGTTCAGACCGATCTTGTGGCAGAACTCGACGGAAACGGGGTCGCCGCCGTGCTCACCGCAGATACCGCAGTGCATCTCGGGACGGACCTTCTTGCCGAGGGTCACAGCCATATCCATCAGCTTACCAACGCCGTTCTGATCCAGCTTCGCAAAGGGATCGTTCTCGTAGATCTTGCTGTCGTAGTAGGCAGTCAGGAACTTACCGGCATCGTCACGGGAGAAGCCGAAGGTCATCTGGGTCAGATCGTTGGTGCCGAAGCAGAAGAACTCGGCTTCCTTCGCAATCTCGTCCGCGGTCAAGCAGGCACGCGGGATCTCCATCATCGTACCGACCTCGTACTTCAGGTCAGCACCGGCAGCGGCGATCTCGGCGTCAGCGGTAGCCACGACGATATCCTTAACGAACTTCATTTCCTTCACTTCGCCGGTCAGGGGAATCATAATCTCGGGAACCAGATTCCAGTCAGCGTG
>JAZOCG010000112.1:0-3460 GCA_045596345.1 Acutalibacteraceae bacterium | reverse complement strand
TGATGAGATGCGGCATCGTCGCCTCAGATTGCATCTGCATAATCGCCACAGATACAGCGTTATCAGCCTCAAACGGCAAACGCCCCGTCAGCATCTCATACAGCACCACGCCGACAGAATACAAATCCGCCTTCTCATCGGTGATCTCACCACGCGCCTGCTCGGGGCTGATATAATGCACCGAACCGATCGCCTTTTCCCCATCCATCGTTGCACGCATCTCCGTACGGGAAAGACGCGCAATACCAAAATCGGTCACCTTGATCGTGCCGTCGGAGAGAAGCATAATATTCTGCGGCTTGATATCGCGATGGACGATGCCTTTATCGTGGGCGTGCTGCAATGCGCGCAAAATCTGCACAGTAAAATGCACCGCCTCTTTCCAACGAATATCCCTGCGCTGGTCAAGGTATTCCTTGAGTGTAATGCCATCGATATACTCCATCACGATATACTGCAGATGCTGACCGAAGCCGACATCCAACACTTTGACAATATTGGGATGGTTCAAGATCGCGATCGCCTTTGACTCATTGCGGAAACGGCGGGTGAACTCCTCATTCGTCAAAAACTCGTCCCGTAAAATCTTGACGGCAACCGTACGATCGTCAATGCTGTCATATGCCTTATACACATACGCCATCCCGCCGACTCCGATCAATTCACGCATCTCATAACGACCGTCCAGTCGTTTACCTAAATACTTATCCATTGATCATTCCTCAACTTTCTCTGTAATCATTCGGTCAACCGTCCTGTTCCAACAGGACAGTCGTGATATTATCGGTTCCTCCGACATCCAGCGCAGATTGCAGCAGGATGTCGATATTCGCGTTATTCGCGAGAAGCTCAGCGAGTGCTGTGTCGTCCACCATATTCGTCAAGCCGTCCGTACACAACAACAGCTTATCGTTTGGCTCGAGCTCGATCTCATCGTATTCGCCCTCTTCCATCGCCGAAACGCCAAGCGCACGGGTGATGAAATGTTTACGCGGATGCGAGCGTGCCTGCTCTTCCGTAAGCTGTCCGCTCTCGATCATCTCCTGTACAACCGAATGATCGCGTGTGATTTGGCGTAAAGTGTTATCCCTATACAGATATAAACGACTATCACCGACGTGTGAGATATAGGCATCTTTACCGCTTACGATAACGGCAACCACAGTTGTGCCCATCCCTTCGTATTGCGGTTCCGCCTTTGCACGCTCGAAAATCTCAATGTTGGCAGCTGCCATGGCACTGGCCAGGAGATTTGCGGGAGAACGCGGCGAATGTTCACTCGCATACGCCTCACAAATGCGGTTCGCTATAATATCAACGGCAATATTGCTCGCGACATTACCACCATTCGCGCCGCCCATACCATCACACACAACAGCATATCCGCCGCCGTTGCCAAACGAGCCGTAACGCATTGCGTCCTGATTACTGCTTCGCACAAGCCCAATATGGGTTTCTCCGGTCAATTTCACGGTAACGCCTCCTTTCTTTCATCCTCTTGATCTGCCTGCCTGCGTAATTGCCCACAGGAGGCATTGATATCCGCTCCCAATGTGCGGCGCACCGTCACATTGATTCCCCGCTTCTCCAAAACCCCCATAAAGGATTGGATACGTAGGCGGGAGCTGCGCTGTTGGGCTTTACCGGTCACGGCATTCACGGGAATGAGATTGACGTGGCACAGCATACCCTGCAAGCGGTCGGCCAACTCCTCGGCGTGTTCGTCGGCGTCATTAACACCGTCGATCATCGCATATTCAAAGGATATGCGCCGTCCCGTTGCCTCTATATACTCGCGGCACGCTTTAAGCAATTCGTCGATCGGCCAACGTCGGTTGACAGGCATTGTGCGCGATCGGATCTCATCGTTTGGTGCGTGAAGCGAAATAGACAAGGTTAAAGGAATCTGTTCTGTCATCAAGCGGCGTATCCCCGTCACGACCCCGCAGGTCGAAAGGGATATGTGGCGCATCCCGATATGGACGCCGCCCTCTTCCCCCAGCATACGGAGGAATTGCACCACATTGTCGTAATTATCCAGAGGCTCGCCCATCCCCATCAGCACGATGGAGGAAACGCGTACACCGCTGTCGAGCTGAGCGGTCTCGATCTGCGCCATCATCTCGGCAGCGGACAGATTGCGAATAAAGCCGCCGATACCCGTTGCACAGAAGGTACAACCCATTTTACATCCCACTTGCGTGGATAAGCATTGGCTCCAGCCATGCTTATACTGCATCAGTACGGATTCGACTGTTTCCCCGTCATCAAGACGGAAAAGATATTTGACCGTACCGTCAATCGCAGAAGTCAGTTTGCGTACGATGGTGACACCGGGGACCGTGAAGGTCTCCGACAGTTTACTGCGCAAGTCCTTCGGGAGATTGGTCATCTGCGAAAAATCCGCCACACCCGCATCCAGCCATTCGCGGATCTGCTTGGCTCGAAAGGACGGCTGACCATTTTCTTTCAGCCATTCGCCCAGCATCTCCTGCGTCATAGAGCGAATATCGATGGAACTCACGCTGTCACCTACCTATCGTGTACGCACAAACGAGGCAATATAGAAGCCGTCTGTGCCGTGAATATGCGGAAATAAGGTTAACTGATGGGAAACAGGCAATCCCGCCTGAGCAAAGCAGTTCTCGAGCGGCAACGACCGCGGAGAAAATGCGGGATGTTGTGCCAAAAAGGCTTCGGCTACCTGCTCGTTCTCTTCGGGGCGTAATGTGCAGGTCGAATACTGTAAAACGCCGCCGACGCGTACGAGCTTTGCCGCTTGGGACAAAATTTGTAACTGTAAATCAGGTAATTCGGCAAAATCCGCAGGATCTTTATAGCGGATCTCGGGTTTACGTCGTATAACACCCATACCCGAACATGGTGCATCACAGATCACGCGGTCAAACTGCCCTACCCGCTCTTCGGAGGGCGGTAACGTCGCGTCCCGCTGTGCGGCATGAACACAAGTCAACCCGTATTCCGCCGCGCGGCGGTTGATGGTCGCGCATTTCTGCTCATACAGATCCGCAGCTTCGATCTCACCGCAATTTTGCATATATTGCGCCACTGTCAGGCTCTTACCGCCGGGGGCGGCGCATACATCCGCAACGCGCTCATTCGGCTGTGCGCCAAGCGCAAAACAACACCACTGCGATGCGGCATCTTGATAGTAAAACCAAGTTTTTATCTTATCGGACAGGCGATGTAACGCCTGTGCCGAGGAAAGGCGAAGTGCATTCGGCAGTCCTTCGATGGGGATGCAAGAAATACCCGCCTCGGTCAAAACCGCTGTCAGTTTCTCTGCCGTTGTGCGACAGGTATTCACACGAATATACGCGGGCGGTGCATCGTTGATCGCATCCAGCAGACCGCGCATCCGCTCCTCGCCATAGGCCTGTCGCCACGCACGGATATGCGCCCGCGGACAGGAATAACGAATTTCCAACCCCTTGTCGGT
>JAZOCG010000111.1:0-3336 GCA_045596345.1 Acutalibacteraceae bacterium | reverse complement strand
GGGCGTACACTGGTTACCAAGAACTGCTTCCGCGTGCTTAACACCCTGTACACTCTCGGCTCGGCTCCTGAGCCGAATCTGACGGTGTTGTGGTCGACCTCTCTGCCTGAGAATTTCAAGAAATTCTGTGCAAAAATATCGGCGGATACCGACTCCATCCAGTATGAAAATGATGATATTATGCGTCCGCTGTACGGCGACGATTACGCGATCGCGTGCTGTGTGTCCGCGATGCGTATCGGCAAGCAGATGCAGTTCTTCGGTGCGCGTTGCAACCTGGCGAAGTTGCTGCTTATCGCTATCAACGGCGGTTACGATACCACCAGCGGTATCCATATCGGTCCGCAAATGCCCGCTCTTGAAGGGGATACGCTGGACTACGATACGGTGATGCAGCGTTATGACATCTACATTGAATGGCTCAGCCGTCTGTATGTCAACACGATGAACGTTATTCACTATATGCACGATAAGTATGCTTACGAAAAGACGCAGATGGCTCTGCACGATACCGAGGTTGAGCGTCTGATGGCATTCGGTATTGCCGGTCTGTCGGTTGTCGCCGATTCGCTCAGTGCGATCAAATTTGCGGCAGTTCATCCCGTGCGCGACGAGAATGGCTTTATTGTCGACTTTACTACCGAGGGCGAGTTCCCGAAATACGGTAACGATGATGATCGCGTGGATCTGATTGCCAAGGATATGACACATAAGGTGATCACCGAACTGCGCAAGACGCCGACCTACCGTAATGCCATTCACACGCTGTCGGTGTTGACCATTACATCCAATGTGATGTACGGCAAAAACACCGGTGCGACCCCTGACGGTCGTGAAGCGGGCGCGCCTTTTGCTCCCGGTGCGAATCCGATGCACAATCGCGAAGAGAACGGCGCGCTAGCGTCCCTCAACTCGGTGGCAAAGATCAGCTACGATGACTGCCGTGACGGTGTTTCCAACACCTTCTCCATCACGCCTGAGGCACTTGGCAGAACACCCGATGAGCGGGTGAATAACCTTGTGGCGATCCTTGACGGATATTTCGCGAAGAAGGCGCATCACATCAATGTCAACGTGATGAACCGCGAGACGCTGATGAAGGCATACGAAGATCCCGAGGAATATCCCAACCTCACTATTCGCGTGTCCGGTTATGCGGTACACTTCAACAAACTTTCCCGTGAACAGCAGCGTGAGGTTATCAGCCGCACCTTCCACGAGGCGATGTGATGGACGGTTCGGTTGTTGGTCGCGTTCATTCTATCCAGAGTTTAGGAACAGTCGACGGTCCCGGCGTGCGCTTTGTGGTGTTTCTGCAGGGATGCCCCTTGCGGTGCAGTTGTTGTCACAACCCCGACACGTGGGATGTGACGGGCGGTACGGAATATACCGCACATGATATCGTCGACAAGGCGGCGCGGTTTAAAGAATATTTCGGCACCGAGGGCGGCATCACGCTGTCGGGCGGTGAGCCGCTGTTGCAGACAGCGTTTGTGCGCGAGGTGTTTTCTCTCTGCCGCGAGCAGGGGATACACACCTGTATCGACACCTCCGGATGCGTTTTGACCGAAGAAGTGCGGCAGGTGCTCGCGCTGACCGATCGTGTGCTGTTGGATATTAAGTATACGGATGAAAATTCGTATGTAAAGTATGTTGGCTGTACACTTGATAAACCCTTGGAATTTCTGGGTTTTCTAGATGCGAGAGGTATTCCGACCACGCTTCGCCAAGTTATTATTCCGACTCTCAATGATACGGAAAACAATGTGCGTTCCCTTAAAAAAATCGCCGAAAATCACCCGTGTGTGGATAAAATCGAGCTGTTGCCGTTCAGAAAAATCTGTCAGGTGAAGTACGATAATATGGGACTTGCGTTCCCGTTTGCACACATACCGGAGCCAACCCCCGACGCGATGAAAAATTTGAATGAGATCCTAAATAAGTAACAAAATACGCCCTTGCCGATCGGCAAGGGCGTATTTTTGTGTCGTTTTAAGCAAGTGCTGCGCGCAGAGCATCGACCTTGTCGATGTGCTCCCACACGACGTCGAGGTCTTCACGACCGATGTGACCGTACGCCGCGAGCGGACGGTAGATCGGGCGGCGCAGCTGCAGGGTGTCGATGATCGCCGCGGGGCGGAAATCAAAGACCTTGCACACAGCATCGGCGATCTTGTCGTCCGCGACGGTGCCGGTGCCGAAGGTGTCAACGAAGATGGATACGGGATTGGCAACGCCGATGGCGTAGGCAAGCTGGATCTCGCAACGCTTGGCGAGACCGGCGGCGACGATGTTTTTCGCCGCGTAACGCGCCATATAGCAGGCGGAACGGTCCACCTTCGTCGGGTCTTTGCCGGAGAAGGCACCGCCACCGTGGCGGGCATAGCCGCCGTAGGTGTCAACGATGATCTTGCGACCCGTTAGACCGGTGTCGCCCTGCGGACCGCCGACAACAAAGCGTCCCGTGGGGTTGATGTAGATCTTGGTCGCCTCGTCGAGCAGATCAGCCGGGATAATGGGGCGAATGACGTGCGCCATAATATCCTTGCGGATGGTGTCGAGCTCGGTGTCGGAGGTGTGCTGTGTGGACACAACGACGGTTTCAATGCGGCTGGGTGCGCCGTTTTCGTATTCTACAGTCACCTGCGCCTTGCCGTCCGGCTGTAAATAGGCGAGTGTGCCATCCTTGCGCACTTTAGTGAGTTGCTTACACAGCGCGTGGGAGAGAGAAATGGCGAGCGGCATCAGCTCGGGGGTTTCGTCACACGCGTAGCCGAACATCAGTCCCTGATCGCCGGCACCGATGCGGTCATACGCATCGCCGCTGTTACCACCGCGGCTTTCCACCGCGTCGTTGACGCCCATTGCGATGTCGGGGGATTGCTCATCGATGGCGGTCATCACCGCGCAGGTTGCGCCGTCAAAGTTGCCGTCGCGTCCGTCGTAGCCGATATCAAGCACCACTTGACGTGCAATAGCGGGGATATCCACTTTTGCGGTGGTGGTGATTTCGCCCATCACGGTGACAACGCCCGTAGTACAGAAGGTTTCGCAAGCGACGTGCGCCTGCGGATCCTGCGTGAGAATCGCATCGAGCACCGCGTCGGACACCTGATCGCATACTTTGTCGGGATGCCCCTCAGTGACGGATTCGGATGTGAATAAATGCTTGTTCATATCAATAAACCTCCTTGAGAATACACGAAAAAACGCTCAGCAACAGCCGAGCGTTAGGAAATTCCTCATCTTTCGGTCGTTACCGCAGGATTTAACACCTTATGGCACAGCCACAGGTTGTCGGACATCATCGGGCCTGATCCCTCCGTCACTCTTGAT
>JAZOCG010000110.1:0-4133 GCA_045596345.1 Acutalibacteraceae bacterium | reverse complement strand
GAGCGATCGCGCGGTGTTGAATCTTGATAATGCGATCACCGATGGATTTGCTGACAATTGCGCGGGCGACGTGTGGCGATTCTCCCGTCGTGAGCGGGTTGAGAAGGGCTGTTGGCTGGACGGACAGCGGCAGATCGTTGTTACGGACGATAACGGCGATCACGTTGTGATGAACGCGAAGGATATTCGCATCCCCGGTGAGCATAACGTCGAGAATTATATGGCGGCTATTGCTGCGGTATGGGGTAAGGTTGCAGTAGAGGATATTGTGCGTTTTGCGCGATCCTTTGGCGGTGTTGAACATCGCAGTGAGCTTGTTCGCGAACTTGGCGGTGTGCGTTGGTATAACGATTCGATCGGTTCCAGCCCCTCTCGTACGATAGCGGGTCTGTGTGCATTTAAGCAAAAGGTGATTCTGATCGCGGGTGGATATGATAAGCATATCCCATACGATCCGATAGGACCTGTCGCCGCCGAGAAGGTAAAAACGGCGATCTTAATGGGTGCAACCGCCGATGCGATTGAGCGCGCCATCCGCGCGCACAGCGATCTTCCTATTCATCGCGTCAATTCGATGGACGAGGCTGTTACTGTAGCACATTCCGTGGCAGAAGATGGCGATATTGTGTTTATGTCGCCCGCCAGTGCCAGCTTCGATATGTATAAAAATTTTGAAGTCCGTGGTAATCATTTCAAGTCCCTTGTAATGGCATTATCCGAGAAGGGAAAGTGAGTATATGACAACAATTCTCCACGATCTAGAGCGGTTGTGCGGCGCGGCGGGTTGCGCGGGACAGAACGCTGTTTCCGAGCTTGCTGTCGAGCTGTTGCGCTCTTTAGTGGATGAGGTTCGTATCGATGCGATGGGGAATATTCTCGCGCTTCGTCGCGCAGATTCTCCTGATGCGAAAACGGTTCTGTTGGAAGCGCACCTCGACGAGATCGGGTTCTTAGTTACCCATATCGACGAGCGCGGCTTTGTGTTTGTTTCGCCTGTTGGCGGTGTTGATAAGCGTGTGTTATCCGCTCAGCCAATTATTATATTCGGGAAACAACCACTATGCGGCGTGTTTTCCTGCGTGCCGCCGCATTTGTCAAACGGCGAGGAAAAACTGCCTGAAATCACCGATATGGCGATTGATGTGGGGCTCGATGCGGCGTCTGCGAAAGAATTGATTCCGCTTGGTTCGCGCGTGATCTTTGCTCCGCGTTTTGTTTCGTTAAACGACACGACGGTTTCCTCAAAAAGCTTGGATGACCGTAGCGGTATGGCGGCAATTCTTCATTGTCTGCGTCAGTTAACCGATCGGACGATGACGGTTGCGGTTGCTTTTTGTGTGCAGGAAGAACTCGGATGCCGCGGTGCGGCGGTTGTTGCCGAAAGCATTAAACCGCATTACGCAATGGTAACAGATGTTTCTTTTGCGCTCACACAAGACTCAGATGCGCGCCGTTGCGGGGAACTGCGTAAAGGGGCAATGATCGGTATATCACCCGTATTAGACAAACAGATGACCGATACGCTGAAAAAGGTTGCTTTACAGCGCGGTATTAAACACCAATTCGAGGTTATGGCGGAAACAACGGGAACGGATGCAGACAACATCAGTATATCTTGTTGCGGTGTTAAGACGGCGTTACTGTCGATCCCGCTTCGCTATATGCATACACCCGTGGAGATGGTCGATATAACGGATGTAGCGGCAGTAGGTGACCTGATGGCGGCGTGGATCGAGCAGGAGGGAGCGCGCGGTAATGAATAAACAAGTGATAAAAGAATTGTGCTCGCTCGATGGTGTTTCTGGGAGAGAGGATGCCGTGCGCGCGTATATCCTAGATAAACTCCACGCGTCCACCGTACCGATGAATATTACCGTTGATCAACTGGGGAATATCCTTGTTCACCTACACGGTAAATCGCCCGCAAACCAAAAAGTTCTTTTTGATGCGCATATGGATGAGGTTGGATTTATCGTTACGCACATCAACGCGGACGGAACGCTGTGCTTTGACACCGTTGGCGGCATCGATAAACGCGTCTTATTCGGACAACGTGTGCGTATCGGACGAGTCCTAGGTGTTATCGGCGCGAAAGCTATTCATCAGTGCGCGGGGGAAGAGAAGAATACTATACCGTCCTCTACTATGGTTATTGACATTGGCGCACTTGATCAGACAGATGCAGAATCGTCGGTGGAGATCGGTCAGTGCGGCACATTTGCACGTGAATTTGAAGAGTGGCATAATGGCTTTGTGACAGGTAAAGCACTCGATGACCGTGTTGGATGCGCTCTGCTGCTTTCTCTTACGGAAAAACAGCCTTCACACGATCTGTGGCTGTCCTTCTCCGTACAAGAGGAGGTTGGATTACGCGGCGCGAAGGTTGTCGGAAACGTTATTCGGCCGGATATCGCGCTTGCGATCGATGTCACTACCGCCGCAGACGTGGCGGGCAGTACTGACAAGACCTGTGTCTGCCGTGTCGGCAACGGGCCTGTGGTGTCGTTTGCTGACGGAGCGACGTTGTATGACCAAGAACTATACACGCATATTCGTGATATTGCAAGGGGAGAGGGGATACTCACCCAAACGAAAAACCGCATCGCGGGAGGTAACAATGCCGGCGCACTGCAACGAAGCGGTGTCGGTGTGCGAACAGCTGCGATTTCTCTGCCTTGTCGCTACATTCATTCTCCGTCCTGTGTCGCGGATTTGTCGGATGTAACGCTGATGGAGCGACTCTTGCATATTCTGGCAGAAAGGCTTGCAATATGATCCGCCGTGCCGTTGAAACCGACTTTATACGCGACATTACTTCCGAGAGCGAGCTTCGTGTATGTGCGTTAAAACACGCCTACGGACTGGATGCATCGTTTATCCAGTATTTTGCCGACGATAAGGGCTCGATCGCGGGGCTGATGGATGGGTTTTGTTCGTTTCACTGCGCCGGGGAACTGAACGATGAGTGGCGTGCGTTTTTGGGGATGCATGCAGATATTCGCACGTTGCATACGGAGGAGCCGATTGCGCGAGCGTTGGCACTTGAACAGCCATATTCTGTCAGATCCGGTGTTGTGCTCCGCTATTCCGATGTGACAAGCGAAACGCCTTTACAAGCTGAAAGCGTTGAAAATCCGTCCTTGCGCGGTGTTTATTCACTGATTTCCGCAGTTTTTGCAACCTTACCGAATTTTGATTCATGGTATGTGGATACATCGCATCGTTTTAGGCACGGCTGTTGTCATATTGCTGCTAGCTGTGCCGACGGGGATATTGTCAGCGTCGCTATGACGGTAGCGGAAACAGAGACGACTGCGTTGATCGGAGGGGTTGCTACTCTGCCGAATTTTCGCAGACAGGGGAAGGCATCATACTGTATCAAGGGATTGATCGCACAGCTTCCGCAGAGGGAGCTGTTAATCGCGCCTAATAATGAAGATGCGGCGCGTTTATATGGTAAACTGGGATTTGTCCCGTGGGGAACGTGGGCAGAACTCGATGTGTCACGTTAGGAGGTTTTATGTTATGGATACAACGTTTTTTTCGGTAGACAGCCGTTTGGCGGCATTGTCTGATAAGGCGGAAGAACGTGCTAAAGAAGCGTTTTCTCGTATTGAGGCTATCGCTGAATATAATCAGCAGAAGGTGTTGTCGGCATATATTCGCCACAATGTCAGCGAGAGCCATTTTGTTCCGACCACCGGCTATGGTTATGGAGACCGTGGGCGCGATGCGCTTGACGAAATTTTGGCGGATATTATGGGAGCGGAGGATGCGCTGATCCGTCACAGCATTGTGTCGGGAACACACGCAATTGCCATCGCGTTATTTGCAATGCTCCGTCCGGGCGATACGCTGTTAGCCGCTACCGGTGCGCCGTACGATACACTTGAACAGGTGATCGGGCATGTCGCACCCTCTGCGGGCTCTCTTGCGGAATACGGTGTTGGCTATCGACAGGTCGAGCTTAATAAACAAGAACAGCCCGATTTAGTCGCGATTCAAGCGGCATTACGTGAGGATAATTCCATTCGCGTGGTACATATTCAGCGATCGCGGGGGTATTGTACGCGTCCGAGTTTGACGATCGAGTGGATCAAACGGATTATAGACGCTGTTCGCGAGGTGCGCGA
>JAZOCG010000109.1:0-4746 GCA_045596345.1 Acutalibacteraceae bacterium | reverse complement strand
TCCTCGACAAGCCGCTCGCTCTGCGCGACGGTTAGTTTTTCCTTGATTATCCGTTCCAGCGCGTGCTGTCTCACCGCGCGCACGTCAAGGCGCAACAACACCCGCGCATGTCGTTCAGTCAGCCCCGCCGCCAGCAGCTGCTGCCGCACTTCAGGCGGCAACCGCAACAACCGCAGCTTGTTCGCCACCGCCGACTGTGAATAACCGAGTTGTTGTGCTGCCTCGCACTGGGTCAGCTCGTATGTATCCATCAGTTCGCGGATGCCCTCGGCGGTTTCAAAGCAGTTCATATCCTCGCGCTGCAGGTTTTCTACGAGCGCGAGCACCCGCTTTTGCCGCTCGTCCGCCTCAACCTCGACACACGGCACCTCCCGCAGCCCCGCGATACGCGCGGCGCGAAGCCGTCGCTCCCCCGCGACAAGTACAGGTTGCCCCGTGTCCATCGACACGGTCAACGGTTGCAATACCCCGTTTTCGCTGATGCTCTGGGCAAGCTCCACCAGCTTGTCCAACGAAAACTCCTTACGTGGTTGATTTGGGTTGGGCAGAATGTCCCCCGTCGGGATCATCCACACCTGTCCGCGGGTGGCATAGGGGGATTTTTTACGCAGCATCGTCCTCACTCTCCTTTTGTTTCACGTGAAACATTTGTCACTCCCATCGTATCACGCAAAAACAGAGAAGTCCGTCACATCCCGTTGTCGGGAAAACAAACAAGCCCCCGCTTTTACAAGAAAAGCGGGGGCTTGCGTGGTTGCTTGGGAGTTTATAGCGGTTGTTTGGCGATTTTTGCCGAAGGGCGGGGATATTTCGGCGGAGTAGGCGCGACTTTCGCAATCTCCACCAGCCGTCGAGCCATCGGCTCGACCCCCTCTTCGGGGGCAGCGGGCAAGGTCAGCGTTTTCGCACCGACAAATTTGCCGCCGAGGGTCATCACTGCGCGTGCGGCGGCTTCCTGTTCGCGGTCGCCGTCAGGACCCTTGAGCGCGAGAAACCGACCGCCCACCTTGACAAACGGCAGGCAATACTCGCACAAAGTCGGCAACGCCGCCACCGCACGGGCGGTCGCCACATCGAACCTCTCGCGCAATTCCGGCTTACGGCCGCCTTCTTCGGCGCGGGCGTGCACAAGGTGGGCTTTCAGACCCACCTCACGGCAGACGGTTTCAAGGAAGACGAGCCGTTTGTTGAGGCTGTCGAGCAGAGTAAGCGCGCAATCGTCGCGCAGAAGTGCCAACGGCACGCCGGGGAACCCCGCACCCGTGCCCACGTCGATGAGCGTGAAGTTGCCGTGGGGCAACAGCGGCGCGACGGTCAAACTGTCCGCAAAGTGCTTAACAGCCACCCCGACGGGGTCGGTGATGGCGGTGAGGTTCATTTTTTCGTTCCATTCCACCAGCAGGCGGGCATAGGTGTTCAGCCGCTCGTAGAGCGTATCCGTTATTACCACCTCATACGGCGCGGCACACCGCGCCAACAGATCGCGGTCGATCATTCGGCGGTCACTCCTTTCCCGTTTTGACTGCTCCACACAATGAGCACCGACACGTCCGCAGGGCTGACGCCGCTGATGCGGGATGCCTGCCCGATGCTACGGGGGCGGATCTTGCCGAGTTTCTCCTGCGCTTCCTTGCGTAAGCCGTGGATGGTATCGTATGGCGTGTCAGGCGACAGCAGGCGATTTTCCAGCCGCCGCATCTCGTCGATCTGCCCCTGTTCACGCCGAATATAGCCCTCGTATTTGATGTCCACCTCGAGTTGCTCGGTGACGAGCTTGTCGAGCGGCGGACGTGCGCTGTCAACCGGCGCGAGATCCGCATAGCTGAGCTGTGGACGGCGTAGTAGTTCTTCTAATCGGATGCCCGTGGTGACGGGGGTGGTGCCCTTTTCGGCGAGCAGAGCGTTGAGCGTGTCGCTCGGCGGTAAAATCGTATCGTGCAGACGTTGCCGCTCGATCTCCATCGCCTCTTGCCGTGCGGTGTAGCGCGCCCAGCGAGTGTCGTCCACCAGTCCGACCCGTCGCCCGATGGGGGTAAGTCGGCGATCCGCGTTATCCTGCCGCAGAACCAGGCGGTACTCGCTGCGGCTGGTCATCATACGGTAGGGGTCCATACACCCTTTGGTGACCAGATCGTCAATGAGCGTGCCGATATAGCTCGACGCGCGGTCGAGGATCATCGGCTCTTCGCCCTTGAGCTTGAGCGCGGCGTTAACGCCCGCAACAAGCCCTTGTGCGGCGGCTTCCTCGTAGCCCGACGAGCCGTTGAACTGTCCCGCGCCGTACAGGGCGGGAATGTCCAGAAATTCCAGCGTCATCCCAAGCTGCAACGGGTCAACGCAGTCGTATTCGATCGCATAAGCGGGGCGCATCACCTTGACGCGCTCCAGTCCCTTAATGGTGTGCAGGAATTTCAACTGTACATCGACGGGCAGACTGGAGCTGAGTCCCTGCAGATACATCTCCTCGGTGTTCTTGCCGCACGGCTCGATAAACACCTGATGCCGCTCCTTATCCGCAAAACGCACGATCTTATCCTCAATGCTGGGGCAATATCGCGGACCGATGCCCTCGATCTTGCCACCGTACAGCGGCGAGCGATGCAGGTTTTCGTGTATGACCCGCTTGGTATCCTCCCCCGTCCAGGTGATGTGACACGGCAACGTGTTGTGCAACTCCTGTGTGGTTTCAAACGAGAACGGCGTGACGGGCTCTTCGCCGTCTTGCTGTTCCAGATCGGTAAAATCAATGCTGGATTTGAGCACCCGCGCGGGAGTGCCCGTTTTGAAACGGCGCAAGCTGACCCCGAGCTTTGCCAGCGACGCGGACAGATCGGTGGCGGCGAACATCCCGTCGGGACCTCCGTCGTAGGACACGTCGCCGACGAAGATCTTGCCTTGCAGGAAGGTGCCGGTCGCGAGGATGACCGCTTTCGCCCCGTATTGCGCCTCAAGGCGGGTGGTGAGCAGCCAACTGCCGTCCTCGCGGCGGTCGAGCGACACCACCTCTCCTTGTTTGATGTCCAGGTTTTCGGTGGTTTCCAGCGTGCGCTTCATATACGCGGAATAATCGCGGCGATCGATCTGCGCGCGCAGAGAATGCACCGCGGGACCTTTGCCGCGGTTGAGCATACGGCTTTGCAGGAAATTCGCGTCTGCCGCCTTGCCCATTTCGCCGCCGAGCGCGTCGATCTCCCGCACCAGATGCCCTTTTGCCGTGCCGCCGATGGATGGGTTACACGGCATATTGCCGATCCAGTCGAGGTTAATCGTGAACACCACCGTCGAGCATCCCAATCGCGCGGCGGCGAGTGCCGCCTCGATGCCCGCGTGACCCGCGCCGATGACCGCAATATCATATTCCGCTTCAAAAAACGTCATAGTCCGTCGTTCCTTCTTTTTGACTTGGTTTATGAAAAAATCATAGCACATTTTCCTCTTTTACACAAGAAAAAATGCCGATTTGTTGAAAAAACCGCGTGGTTGTGCGGTTTTTAAGGTTTTCCACCGAATTTCTCACTTTTCCACAGCTGTTTTCCACACATTCGGTGAAAAACGCGGTTTTTCGTATACTTTCTGCAAAATCGGACCGTGGATAAATCCACACTTTCCACGCACTTTTCCACAGTCTTGTCACGAAAAACGATAACAACCCTTGATTTTACTAGGTTTTTCCACCTAGGATTTCCACATTGGGGTTGTGAGCGAAAATGTTCGTTGTCGATAGAAAAATACAAAATGTAATATCGCCTTTACACGAGCAAAGTCCGACTGAAATCAGTCGGACTTTGCAGTGAGTATTCGGTTAATGTCGATTATTCCTCGGTCGGTGCCTTAGCGGTTTCTTCAACCGATTCTTCGGCGGTCTCCTCGACGCCCTCGTCGGCAGAGCCGTCGTCCTCGGGATGGACGGTCTCCGCCTCTTCGTCATGTGCTGCGCTCGCGATGGACACGATGGTCACACCCTCGGGCAGGCGCATCACGCGCACACCCTTCGACGGACGGCGGCACAGGCGAATCTCCTCGATCAGCATACGAATGATGATCGCATCCGACGAAATGAGGATCAGATCCTCATCGGTGGACACCGTGCGGATGCCGATAACGTCGCCGAATTTCGCTGTGTGGTAGTTGGTCAGACCCTTACCGCCACGCGACTGCACGCGGTAGTCGTCAAAACTGCTGAGTCGACCGTAGCCCGTTTCGGTCACGGTGAGCAACAACTTCTCGGGGTCGACCAGTTCCATACCGACAACGGTATCGTCGTCCGCGAGGTTGAGTGCCTTCACGCCGCGGGCTGTACGCCCGATGACGCGCGCATCGCTCTCGTTAAAGCGGATCGCCATACCCTTAGCGGTCGCAACCAGCAACTGTTGCTCGCCGTCGGTGGTCTGTACGCAAACAAGCTCGTCGCCTTCATCAAGGTCGATAGCGATCAGACCGCTCTTACGCACGTTGGTGTACGCGTCGAGGCGGGTACGCTTGATGATACCTTGGCGGGTGATCATGCTAAGATACTGCCCCTCGTTGTAGTCCTCGACACGGATCATCGCGGACACCTTCTCCTCAGGCTGCAGCGGTAAGAGGTTAACGATGTTCAGCCCCTTGGCGGTGCGGCTGCCTTCCGGCACCTCAAAGCACTTGAGACGGTACACGCGACCCATATTGGTAAAGAACATCACGTAATCGTGGCTCGAGCAGATAAACATCGTCTTGGTGACATCTTCCTCGCGGGTAGACAGTGCCTTG
>JAZOCG010000108.1:0-2022 GCA_045596345.1 Acutalibacteraceae bacterium | reverse complement strand
TGCACGGGTGGGAACATATTCGTTGCTCCACAGTAAGCCGCTGTCACCGAGCGCAGCGAGGATCTGCGTGGACTTACCGCCCGGTGCGGCGCAAAGGTCCAAGATCTTTTCACTTGGTTTCGGTGCCAGGATAGTGACCGCCGATGATGCTGACGGCTCTTGCATATAATATGCACCTGCGTGGTGTAGGGGGTCACTGCCTGCTTTGTGCGGCGTGTCGAGATAAAATGCATCTGTGGCAAATGGGGAACGGGTCATTGGCAAGGGGAACAGTGTGTAAAACTCGTCGGTGGATATTTTTGCGGTATTGACATGCAGACCGCGCCGAAGCGGTGTATCGTATGCCGCGAGAAAAGACTCCCATTTGTCACCGAGCAGAGGTCGCATTCGCTCGATAAATCCTTGCGGTAGGTGCATTTTATCCCTCCTTTACACAGAAAATGCTGTCACAGGAATCTGCAACAGCATTTTGGTTAATCTTGTTCTTTTGCTTTTTCCAACGCCTTTGCAAGCTGATCGGGGCAGGAAGTGCCCTTAAACCCGCAACGGATGCCGGATAACCGCTTGATAACCTCGTCGACAGGCATACCGTCAACAAGTCCTGCGATTCCTTGCGTGTTGCCGTTACAACCGCCGTCAAAGCGGACGTTATACACGTGTCCGTCACGGATGTCGAATGTAATGTTGCGGGAGCAAACGCCTTGGGTCTTATAGGAATGACTCATTGTGGGTTCCTCCTGAAATGAAAGTGAAATCAACCGCGTTTCTTCTGCGCTTTGTATGCGCGCATCTTGAGTACGGTGTCGTCGGGTGCCTGACAGCCGAGCGGGCGGGCTGCCTTGGTGTACATACCGTGGAAATCACTGCCGCCTGTCATCAGGATATTGTGCTGTTCGGCGAAGGCGATGAGCGTCTTGACTTCTTCGGTCGAGTGGGTCGGACGCCAGACCTCGATGCCATCGAGTTTGCCTTCCGCCACCAACTCTTCCATCAATTCTTCGCTGTGGTAGGTGTAGGGGTGCGCGAGCACAGCCAGTCCGCCTGCACTGTGAATGAGATCGATAACCTCGCGAACATCGGGATACTCAATCGACACATAGGCGCATCCATTATCACGGTTAAAGAGCTTATCGTAGATCTCACCGAAGATGGAGGAGGCATATCCTGCATCCATCAGCGCGTGCATAATGTGCTGTTTATAGATCGACGTGCTGCCGGAGGCGCAACGGGCGATAGAATCCGGAATGAGGGGGTAATACCGCAAAACTTTTCGGATCATTTCGGTCGCGGCTGCACGGCGTGCGGCACTGGTGCGGCGGCACATACCTTCCAAACGGTCGGGATAGTCGCAGAGGTATCCGAGAATGTGGACGCGGCGGTTTCGCACGCTGTCGTAGGCAGAGAACTCGACACCATGAATGACATCAATACCTAATCGTTTGCCCGCGATGACCGCGCGCGTCGCGCCGGCGATCGCGTCATGGTCGGTGATGGCGAGCGCGGTGATGCCGCGTCGTTTTGCTGTCGCCAGCAGTTCGTCAATGCCCATAGAGCCATCGGAAATTTTCGTATGGCAGTGCAGGTCGATAGCCAATTTTACCCCTCCGTTATTATTACACCAAAAGACAAAAACACCAATTCCAACATAAGGGTATTATACTAAAATTATCCAGAAAAATCAACCCAAAATATAGGAAAATCCCTCGATGTCGACACGTTTTCTGCAAGTGCACAAATTCTCTTCACATTAAGAGCTTTATTGTAGGCTGAATGTTACAAAAATCGACAAAATCGCGGTTGAAAACAGTAAAGAATCGTGCTATACTGGGAATCGTAAATGAAACCGATGGAGGAGATAGTATGACGAAAATCGATGTATTTTCCGGCTTTTTGGGTGCGGGCAAGACCACATTGATCAAAAAGCTTATTAAAGAGGCATATGTCGGAGAGAAACTGGTGTTGATCGAGAACGAGTTTGGCGAAGTCGGAGGCCAAGCGGTCTTAGGAAGACAACCACTGGAT
>JAZOCG010000107.1:0-2711 GCA_045596345.1 Acutalibacteraceae bacterium | reverse complement strand
ATCTTCAGTGCCACAAACTGACGCGTTAGGCCAACTACGCTACACCCACCATATTGGCGCGCCTGAAGGGACTCGAACCCCTGGCCCCCTGCTTAGAAGGCAGGTGCTCTATCCAGCTGTGCTACTGGCGCTTATCCGTTGTCCCCCGGGACGATCTCTTTTGGAGCGGGTGATGGGAATCGAACCCACACAACCAGCTTGGAAGGCTGGGGTTCTACCACTGAACTACACCCGCGTATAGGCTGTTTTCTCACAGCGTGGTTTATCATACCACAGCCCGCCGCCGATGTCAAGAGGTATTTTCGCAATATTGGCGTATTTTTTGCGCCTTTTTTGTCCTCTTCCGCCTTGCAATATAGCACATATTATGATATAATACTTTAGTTATTATAGTAGGCGCTCATGCGCCGTGATCAAATCGGAAAAGCTCATTCATTGATTTACATTCTGTTTACACTTGTGCCGCGAAGGCACGCTATAATAGACAAGTCAAATCCTGTTTTTGGAGGGTAATTATCTATGATTGAAGTTAACAACCTGACCAAGCGATACGGCACGCATTGCGCCGTAAAGGATATCAGCTTCACCGTCGGCGAGGGCGAGATCCTCGGCTTCCTCGGTCCCAACGGTGCGGGCAAATCCACCACGATGAATATTCTGACGGGCTATCTGTCCGCCACGGAGGGCTCCGTCACCATTAACGGACACGACATCCTCGCGGAGCCTAACGCCGCCAAGGCGAACATCGGCTATCTGCCCGAGATCCCGCCGCTCTATCTCGATATGACCGTGCGGGAGTATCTCGACTTTATGTACGATCTGAAAAAGTGTGCTCTGCCGCGCGCCAAGCACATTGCGGAGATCTGCAAAGTGATGAAGATCGAGGACGTCTACGGACGTTTGATCAAGAACCTATCCAAGGGTTACCGTCAGCGTGTCGGTATGGCACAGGCACTCATCGGCAATCCGCCCGTACTTATTCTCGACGAGCCGACTGTCGGTCTTGATCCCAAGCAGATCATCGAGATCCGCACGCTCATCAAAACACTCGGCAAGCACCACACCGTCATCCTCTCCTCTCACATTCTGTCGGAGATCGAGGCGGTATGCGATCGCGTCATTATTATCAACAAAGGCGAGCTGGTCGCCGACGACTCGGCAGAAAACTTATCGGCACAGTTCTCCGACGATCATCGCCTGCTTGTTCGCATCGCGGGACCTGCCAAGGAATCCACCGAACTCGTACAAGGCATCAGCGGCGTCGTAGCAGTCACCGACGCGGGCAGCAAGGAGGTCGGCACGGTCGATCTGCTTATCGAAACCGCGCCTGATGCCGACATTCGCCGCGACCTGTTTGAGCGTCTTGCTCAGCGCGGCTGGCCGCTGCTGTATTCCAAGACGCAGGCGATGTCCCTGGAAGATATCTTCATCGACCTGACACAGAAAAAAGGAGGTGCCCGATAATGCGCGCTGTTTTTAGACGAGAATTCAAATCCTTCTTCACCAACCCCATCGGCTACGTCGTTCTCGCCGTGATGTTCTGCGCTTCGGGGCTGTTCTTCTTCACGTATAATATGGCTAACGGCTTGTCGAGCCTGACTTATGTATACAGCAGTCTGTTCACCATCGTGCTGTTGGTCATCCCCTTCCTCACGATGCGTCTGTTCAGTGAGGAGAAACGGCAGAAAACCGATCAAGCACTACTCACTGCGCCGACAGGGCTGACAGGTATCGTGCTCGGCAAATTCTTTGCCGCGCTCGTGTTGTTCGCACTCGCACTGTCCGTCACACTGGTGTACGCACTGGTGATCGCCATGAAGGTCACTCCCGACTGGATGGTGATATTCGGCAACTTTATCGGTCTTCTTCTTGTCGGCGGTATGATGATCGCCATCGGGCTGATGATCTCGGCATTGACCGAGAGTCAGGTCATCGCCGCACTCGGGACGCTGGCGGTATCGGTCATTCTGCTGAGCATCGATATGCTCGGGAGTGTTTTTGCCTCCATCTCGTGGTTGGCGGATGCCATCGGCTTTCTGTCCGTTAACAACCGCTATTCCAACTTCACTGTCGGACTGATCGAATACGAAAACATTATCTTCTTCCTGTCCCTGCAGGCACTGTTCATCTTCATCACCGTGCGCGTGCTGGACAGCAAGAGATGGAAATAACCGGAAAGGAGCGTAACGCTAATGAATAACGAAACAAAACAACCGCGCCGCTCCGCCGGTGCCAAACGCCGTCTGCAATATCGTGCAGGCTTCACCGCCACCATCGTCATCGCGGCGGTGCTGGTCATTCTGCTTAATGTCATCGTGGGCGTTGTTGCTGACCGTTTCCCGCTCACGCTGGACATCTCGAAAAACAAGACCTTCTCCCTCTCCGCACAGAGTGTTGAGATCGCCGAACAGGTAGACGACGCGATCGAGTTAGTCATCTTTGCTGACAAAGGAGCCTTCGAATCCCCCTCCTCCGGCATCAACGAGCTGGACACCACCATGCGGGAATTCCTCAACGCCCTCAAGCAGTATAACAGCTATTCAAACGGCAAGGTGACATACACCTTCATCGACCCCAACCAGGAACCGCAGAAATTCGCCGCCTATGCCAAATACGAGGTAGAAGCGGGCGACATGCTGTTCCTCGCGGGTGAGCGATACAAGACCGCGACCATCAACGATGGAAGCTACGCCAATGACCTCTATACCATT
>JAZOCG010000106.1:0-6261 GCA_045596345.1 Acutalibacteraceae bacterium | reverse complement strand
CCGATACCGGTACGTGTCAATTCCGCTGCCTTGATACGAAGATCGTGCGGCGTGCCGTTCCACAAGCGGACCGACAGCGACGGACCAGGTAGCATCACATGCATGGATGCCTGCAGACACATAAAGGACAAATCGTTGGTGGCATCCTTACCATTCTTGTCCTGACCGCCGACGATAAGGTTCTGGAACATACTATAGCCCGCAAAACCTTCCGCCGAGGCGGCATCGCGTACCTTACACAGATCGTTAAGCTTAACCCACACGCAGTCGATCAGCTCCTGAGCAAACTCAGGGGTGATGCGACCCGCGTCCATATCCTTTTTATAATAAGGATACATATACTGGTCAAAGCGACCGGGTGAAACCGAGTGACCGCTGGACTCCACCTGCAACAGCATCTGGACAAACCAGAAGGACTGGCAAGCCTCCCAGAAGTTCTGCGCACCGTTCTCCGGCACGCGGCGACAATTCTCCGCGATCTGCAGAAGCTCCTGCCGACGTTTGTCGTCGGAGCAAGCATTCGCCTGCTCGGTCGCAAGCTGTGCATAACGGCGAGCATACAGGATCGCTGCATCGCAGGTGCGTATCACCGCTTCAAGGAAGTGATGACGTGTCGCATAATCGCTGTCGCTGATGCTCAGCTTAGCGAGTGCCTCCTCTGCCTCGCGACGAATGCCGCGATAACCGATCCTGAGCACCTTTTCGTACTGCACGCTAACGTGACCGACACCGTTGTAATAGTAGTTGCCAACGGTAAAGATGTTGTGGCGAATGGCACGAATAGCCTCGGGAGCCATATAACTGGTCGCCAGCTCGCTGGTGGTCTTCCCTTTCCAGTATTTGTACGCCTCGCGCAGACGCGCTTTGGTATCCTCACTGATCATAAAGGGATCCGCCGAGCGGGTGGATACGGTATCCAACTCAGCTTCCATCCACTCGAAGGAATATTCGGGGAACACCTGGGCACCGCGAGGAGCAACCGAGCTACTGCCGACGATCAGCTCTTCGGGGCGGATGGTGATCGGAATATTCTCCAGTATATGATAGAACGCCTTGGAGCGACGAGTCACGATAGGCTCGCCCTCGGTCGCCCGATAGGATTCGGTAATAAGAACCCCTCGGTCAGCCTCGATCTGCGGAGGATTCGCAAAAAGGTGTTCGACCAAGCGGCCGATACGTGCTGTCTTGTCGACGTTATAAATCGTATAACTCATTGACAGCTCTCCTCCTTTATCGTTAAAATATGTTATTTGTTCAGTTCAGCAAGCACACGCTTGGTGATCTCCGCAACAACGTCATTGTTCGCCGCGGGAGCGGAGTGGTTACCACAGGTGCACTTGTGATCGTCACCGTTGTGCTTGCAACGGCAGTTCTCGGTGCCGAGGTTCTTACACTTTTTGCAACCGGGATGACGGCCGGGGATCTGCATCTTCTTGCGCAGCTCCATCAGCTTCTCGAGCTGCTCGCAGGGGATCTCCTCAACGTTGCCGAGCTCACGAGCATGCTTGCAGATGACGGCGTTGAATTCGACCTCTTCCATCGTGAACAGTGCCTTCTGCAGATTGCAGCCGACGGTCAGCGCACCGTGGTTCTTCAGCAGGAACGCATCGTGCTTCTGGATGTAGGGGTTCAGAGAATCCGGAATCTCCATCGTGGAAGGCGTGCCGTACTCACAGGTGGGCACGTTACCGATGGTCAGGATCGCCTCGGGCAGAATGTACTGATCCAGCTCAATGCCCGCAACGGTGAACGCGGTCGCCACAGGCGGATGTGCGTGCACAACAGCCGTGACGTCGGGACGCTCCTGATACACACGCAGGTGCATCTTGATCTCGGAGGAGGGGTTGAGCTTACCCTCGAGCTTATTGCCCTTGCCGTCGATACGGATGATCATATCGGGGGTAAGGTCACCCTTAGACACACCCGTGGGAGTGCAATAATACTCGTTGTCGTTGACCTTCACAGAGATGTTACCGTCATTCGCGGCAACAAAGCCTCTGGAGTACAGTTTGTGACCTGCTTCGCAGATCTGCTTTTTGATTTCGTAGGCGGACAGTTGCATAATGTTTATCTCCTTTACAATTTAATTACATATTTATATTACAAGGACGCCAGTTTAGCGGTATCCTTTGCAATCATGAACTCCTCGTCCGTGGGAACGAGCCAGGTGCGTACCTTAGCATCCTTCGCGGACAATTCCACATCGGTGCCGCGCGGGAGAGTGCGGTTGAGCTCCTCGTCGATGGCAATGCCGAGATAATCCATATTGCGGCAGACCTCTTGACGCAACAGCACGTCGTTTTCGCCGATACCGGCGGTAAATACCAGTGCATCCAAGCCGTTCATCGCAGCGGTGTAAGCGCCAATGTATTTTTTAATGCCGTAATACAAGATACGCAGTGCAAGCTGTGCACGGGGATTACCCGCTTTCGCCGCATCGCACACCGCACGGCAGTCACTGGACACGCCCGACACACCAAGCAGTCCCGACTTCTTGTTGAGCATCTTCTCAACATCGTCGACGGTCATCCCCTGACCCACCAGATACGGGATAATGGTGGGGTCAACCGTGCCGGAGCGGGTGCCCATCAGGATGCCTTCTTGCGGAGTGAAGCCCATCGAGGTATCGATAACCTTACCGCCATCGATAGCGGTAATAGACGAGCCGTTGCCAAGATGGCAGGTAATGATCTTGAGCTCTTCGATATCCTTGCCCATCAACTCCGCCACGCGATTTGCTACGTAGCGATGAGAAGTGCCGTGGAAACCGTAGCGGCGAATGCTCTTGTCCTCATACAACTCATACGGGATGGGATACACATACGCATAATCCGGCATCGTCGAATGGAACGAGGTGTCAAACACGCCGACCATCGGAACGTCCTTCATCAGCTTACGGCAACCCTCCATCCCCGCAATCGCGGGAGGTCCGTGCAAGGGGTTTATGTTAACAATGGAATATAAGTACTTAATAACCTCATCATCGATCAAGCAAGACTGCTTGAGCTTCTCGCCACCGTGAGCGATGCGGTGACCGACCGCTTCAATCTCGCCGATGTCAGCGATCACGCCGACCTCGGGATCAGTCAATAGCTTGAGCACCCAAGAAAGGGCGGTTTCGTGATTGTCGAGATTGATCTCGACTTTGTAGTCATCCTTGCCCGGACGCTTGTGGGTGACGCAACCGCCGTCAATAGCGATGCATTCGCACAAACCCTTGGCAAGCACCTTACCCTCCGGCATTTCGAACAGCTGATATTTCAGCGACGAGCTACCGGCGTTGATAACCAGTACTTTCATTGACATCCTCCTTTATAACAACGCTTCAAAACGGCTGTATGCCTCATCGTATGCAGCGGCGTTCTGCGGCTCGTAGAACTTAGGATCCTCCGACACCGCGATCACCTTACGCGCCTGAGCAAGATCCGCAATTTCGCCGAGTGCGATCAACTGAACGGCAATGTTGCCGGTCGCGGTCGCCTCGATCGGACCCGCGATCACGTGAGTGTTGCACGCATCCGCCGCCATCTGGCACAGCAGACGATCCTTCGTGCCGCCGCCGATCATATGAATCGTCTTGTAGTCAAGACCGGTGACCTCGTGAATCGCTTGGAAGGTGTAGCGATATTTCATCGCAAGGCTCTCGTAGATGCAACGCATAATCTCGCCACGGCTCTGCGGCACGTACTGTCCCGTGCGGCGGCAGAACTCCTGCACACGCTTCGGCAGGTTACCCGGAGCGACAAAGTCGTCGGCATCGGGATTAATGAAGCAACGGAAAGGCTCACAGGCGAGTGCCTCCTTCTCGAGGTCGCCGTAAGATACATCAAAGCCCTCGCGAATCCACTGACGGCGGGACTCCTGAATGAGCCACAGACCCATAATATTCTTGAGGAAACGAGTGGTACGACCATAGCCACCCTCGTTGGTAACATTGAACTTAAAGGAGGTTTCGTTAATAACGGGCTTTTGCAGCTCCGTGCCGAACAGCGACCAGGTGCCGCAGCTGATGAAGATGAAATCCTTTTCAGACGACGGAACAGACACGACCGCCGAGCCGGTGTCGTGTGTCGCCACCGCGATGACAGGCACCTTCGGTGCACCGAGCTCCTCACAGATCGCATCCGACAGCAGACCGTAGGTCTCACCCGCATCAATGATCGGCGGGAACAGACGGCGCGGAATCTGCAAGCGATCCAGCAGATCGTATGCCCAATCGCCCGTGATGGGATCAAGGCACTGCATCGTGGAGACGTTGGTATATTCCGCACGCACCACACCGGTCAACAGATACGCGAACAGGTCGGGCATCAACAGCATCTTATCCGCCTGCGCGAGCACCTCAGGCTCGTTCTGCTGCAGATAGGCAAGCTGGAAAATCGTATTGAAGGCCGCAAACTGAATACCGGTGCGACCGTAAAGCTCTTCCTTCGGAATGGTCTCGAACACCTTATCCATCATACCGACCGTGCGCGCGTCACGATAGTGTACGGGGTTGTTGATGAGCCGACCCTTTTTGTCGATCAGACCGAAGTCAACGCCCCAGGTATCGATGCCGATCGCATCAAAGCCACCCGCGTGAACCGCCTTGGTGATGCCCTGCTTAATCTCGTGGAACAAGCGAAGCACATCCCAGTGAAACACGCCCGCAATATTCACGGGGTCGTTGGAAAAGCGATGGATCTCTTCCATTTGGATGCGCTCGCCGTCATATGTACCGAGAATCGCACGACCGCTTGATGCGCCAAAATCAAATGCCAAAATACGCTTACTCAAGACAGATACTCTCCTTTTCTGCTTCGGCAGAAAGACAAACAGCCTATTCCACCTTTTTAATCGACCTTATTATATAATAAATTTCCCTTTTCGTCTATAGCTGGCGCAAAAATCGATAATTTAACACTTGATTTTTTAAATATAATCATATATAATCAAAATTGATCACGAAAGGAGTGGGCGATATGCTACCGTTGGAACGCCAAAACCGCATTTTAGAAATCTTAGCCAAAAAGCAAGCCGTCACCGTCGACGACTTGTGCGCAACCCTTTATTCAAGTGGTGCCACCATTCGCCGCGACCTGCAGATTCTAGAGAGTAACGGACTGATTCGTCGTACACACGGCGGTGCCATACACATCGACGGCAACGCGCGTGACTTCCCCTTGACGTTGCGCGAAAGCGAGAACGCTGCCGCCAAAGAACAGATCGCACAAAAAGCGTTATCCTTAATAAAAGACGGACAGACGTTGTTTATGGATTCCAGCAGCACCGTATGCCATTTAGCGCGACGGTTGAGCGGTTTTCAAAGTATTCGCGTTATTACCAACGGGCTAAAAACTGCCAGCATTTTGGCGGAATACGACGGCATTGATGTCTATTCTACCGGCGGACGTCTGCGCCAAAACGCGATGTCCTTTACAGGAAATCAAGCAATGGATTTCGTAAGAAACTTTAACGCCGACTTAGCGTTCATCTCCTGTCGCGGCATCGATCCGGAAATCGGTATCACCGACTCCGATGAGGGCGAAGCGAGCCTCAAACGCGTGTATATTCAAAACGCCAAGCACGTTATTTTAATGTGCGATAACAGTAAGCTCGGCAAGCGATATTTTTGCAAAGTCGGACCAATGCAGTCAGCACACAAAATAATCACAAATGGGCAACTCCCGTCAGATTATCAACGCTGAATATAAAAATCGCGCCACTAGATGTAGTGGCGCGATTTTTTTGCATACCCAACAAGGACATCTCCCCGCGCCAAGGCTCAGTGTGAGGAGGTGAGCATTTGTGTTCATTCATTCTTTTACATATTTTTGCACGAAATCCGCAATTCGCTCTGCGCCGTGCCCGCCGTTGTATTGTTGCAGTCGTCGGCGCATATCCAGCAACCGTTCAGGATCGTCCAGCAACAACAATGCACGTTCAATAGCCGTCTCCCAGTCATTCGTTCCGACTGCCAGCCCCTTTGATGTGATAAACTCCATATTTCGGCTCTCGCAACCCGGAACAACCAACACCAACACCGATGGAACACCGATCGCCAGCAACTCGGTCGTTGAAAGACCACCCGGTTTGCTTAGGCAAATATCTGCCGCCGACATATAGTGGGCTATTTTGTCTGTAAAGCCAACCGGCTTCACACGTGGCGTACCTTCCGCCGCCAACTGCTCATACAGCTTGTCATTATTGCCGCAAACAACAACCAGCGTAACATCCGGCGGCAGTTTCTCGGCAAATTCAGGTACAATGCGGTTCATCTTA
>JAZOCG010000105.1:0-6896 GCA_045596345.1 Acutalibacteraceae bacterium | reverse complement strand
TGAGGAGTGTGAAAAAGTTGAAGGAATTTTATTTACAGCCGAAACTTATTTCGGCAATGAAAACCTATTCTAAGGCACAGTTTATCAAAGATTTGGTCGCCGGTCTCATCGTGGCGATTATCGCTCTGCCGTTGTCCATTGCGCTGGCGCTCGCCTCGGGCGTGGAGCCGGCGTGCGGTATCTACACCGCCATTGCGGCAGGCTTTATCGTGTCGTTGCTCGGCGGCAGTCGCGTGCAGATTGCCGGTCCGACCGCGGCGTTTGCCACGGTGGTTGCCGGTATTGTTGCCACGCAGGGGATGGACGGGCTGTTCCTTGCCACGGTGATGGCAGGCGTTTTGCTCATTCTGATGGGTGTGCTGAAACTCGGCTCGCTTATTCGCTTTATCCCCCATACCATCACCGTCGGCTTTACCGCCGGTATCGCGGTGACCATTCTGGTCGGGCAGATTAAGGACTTTTTCGGCCTGACCTACGCCGCAGGCGTCAAGCCGATCGAAACCATCGAGAAAATCGAGGCGAACCTCGCCGCTGTCGGCACGTTTAGCTGGCAAGCACTGGTGGTTGGCGCGGTGTGCCTTGCTATCCTTATTGTCTACCCGAAGTTTGAGAAGCGCGTGCCGCCGTCGCTGATTGCGGTGGTGGTGGGTGCGCTGATGGTGGCGTTTATTCCCTCGTTTGACACGGGCGTGTACACTATCGGCGACCTCTACACCATTCCTGCCGGCATGCCGCGCGTGGATTTTGCAGGGATGGATTTCGGCGTCGATAAGATGCTCGCCGTCCTGCCCAATGCGGTCACCATCGCCCTGCTTGCCGGTATTGAGTCGCTGCTCTCCTGCGTGGTCGCGGACGGTATGGTGGAGGATAAGCACAATTCCAACGCCGAGCTGGTCGCGCAGGGTGTTGGCAACATTGCCTCGGTGCTGTTCGGCGGTATCCCTGCCACGGGCGCCATCGCGCGTACCGCCGCCAACGTCAAAAACGGCGGCCGGACGCCCATCGCCGGTATGGTGCACGCGGTGGTGCTGCTCTTGGTGCTGCTGGTGCTGATGCCGTATGCCGCGCTCATCCCGATGCCGGCGATTGCTGCCATTTTGTTTATGGTTGCGTATAATATGAGCGAGTGGCGCGGATTTGTGAAGATCATCAAGACTTGCCCGTGGACCGATACCCTCGTGCTGGTGCTGACCTTCGTGCTGACGGTGGTGTTTGACCTGGTGGTCGCCATCGTCGCAGGTATGGTGCTCGTCGGCGTCATCGCACTGGTGAAGAAAATTGCGAAGAAGGCGGAGTAACCGAGTAAGCCTCCCTCTGACGAGGGAGGTGTCACGGCGTTAGCCGTGACGGAGGGAGAGAATAGGTCTGTACGAAGTTGGTCTCTCCCTCAGTCGCTTCGCGACAGCTCCCTCGTCAGAGGGAGCCTGAGTGGATCATCGAAAATAAACCAAAACGGACGGACACGGGATTGTGTCCGTCCGTTGGTATATCTAACTATTTTATCCGTGTCATCGGCAAGCGGAATGTTCCTCTCGCACAAATCTTTATAATTTAGCAAAATTTTAACAAATAGGTCTTGCAAAATTTGACACTTTGCGGTTATAATGGTAATTGTGAAGAAACACTATTTTATATTGTTTCACCGAGGCGGTTTCACGCCGCCAAATGTCGAAAGGAGATTTCAACTATGACCAACAACAAGACTGTTCTGGCGTGGCTGGACGAAATGAAGGCGCTTCTCACCCCCGATAACGTCGTGTGGGTAGACGGCAGCGACGAGCAGCGCGACGAGCTGCGCCGCGTGGCTGTCGAGCTCGGCGAGTTAGAGAAGCTCAACGAGGAGAAGCTCCCCGGTTGCTACCTGCACCGCACCAACCCCAACGACGTGGCGCGCGTGGAGGATCGCACCTTCATCTGCACCTCCACCAAGGAGATGGCAGGCCCCACCAACAACTGGTGTGACCCCAAGGAGATGTACGAGAAGCTGTACAACATTGCGCGCGGCAGCTACAAGGGCCGCACGATGTATATCATTCCCTATTCCATGGGCCCGATTGGTTCGCCTCTCGCGAAGATCGGCGTGGAGATCACCGACTCCGTGTACGTTGTGCTGAATATGCTCATCATGACGCGCGTGAGCACCAAGGTGTGGGATGTGCTGGGCGATAGCAACGACTGGGTGCGCGGTCTGCACTCTCGCTGCGACGTTGACCCTGAGAAGCGTTATATCTGCCACTTCCCCGAGGACAACACCATCATCTCCGTGAACTCCGGCTACGGCGGAAACGTGCTGCTGGGCAAGAAGTGCTTTGCTCTGCGTATCGCGTCCTTCCAGGGCTGGAAAGAGGGTTGGATGGCGGAGCATATGCTCATCCTCGGCTTGCAGAACCCGAAGGGCGAGGTGCACTACATCGCCGCCGCGTTCCCCTCTGCCTGCGGCAAGACCAACCTCGCGATGCTGATTCCCCCCGAGTACCTGCGTAAGAAGGGCTACAAGGTGTGGACCGTCGGCGACGATATCGCGTGGATGCGCATCGGTGAGGATGGTCGCCTGTACGCCATCAACCCCGAGAACGGCTTCTTCGGCGTTGCCCCCGGCACCAACGAGCACTCCAACTTCAACGCCCTCGAGTCCACCAAGAAGAACACCATCTTCACCAACGTGGCTCTGGACCTCAACGACAACACCGTGTGGTGGGAAGGTCTGAACAAGAACCTGCCCGAGAACGCGCTGGATTGGAAGGGCAATCCTTGGGATCCCGCGAAGTTCAACAAGGCGGACAAGACCACCTGCGCCGCTCACCCCAACTCCCGCTTCACCGCTCCGGCGGAGAACTGCCCCTGCATCTCTGATGAGTTCAACAAGGGCGCGGGCGTGCCGATCTCTGCGATCGTGTTCGGCGGTCGCCGCGCGAAGTGCGCGCCGCTGGTGTACCAGTCCCGTGACTGGGAGAACGGTGTGTTCATCGGCTCTGCGATGGCGTCCGAGACCACCGCTGCCGCCGCGGGTGCTGTCGGCGTTGTGCGCCGTGACCCGATGGCGATGCTGCCCTTCTGCGGCTATCATATGGGTGACTACTTCCGTCACTGGCTCGAGATGGGTAAGAAGCTCGGCGACAAGGCTCCCAAGATCTTCAACGTCAACTGGTTCCGTACCGACGACGAGGGCAACTTCATTTGGCCCGGTTTCGGCGACAATATGCGCGTGCTGAACTGGATCATCGACCGTTGCGAGGGCAAGGCGACCGCCAGCGAGACCGCGATCGGTTACGTGCCCCAGCCCGAGGACATCGACCTGACCGACCTGGATATGGATCTGGATACCCTCAAGGAGATCCTCACCGTTGACAAGGCCGTGTGGGAGAAGGAAGCTGCGGAGATCGAGGAGCACTACAAGAAGTTCGGCGATCATCTGCCGGCTGAACTGCGCGCCCAGCTCGACACCCTCAAGGCGAACCTGAAATAAGCATAGGCAACCAAATCCCCCGACACGAGGTGTCGGGGGATTTTTGTTGAAAATTTTATACATCTGTGCTATACTAAAATCAAAGAAAAGGAGGGCACGATTATGATCTTTGATTCGTTAAAACACATCGACAATTATAAGGGGCTCGGCAACGTCTATGAGGCACTGAAATTCCTCGCCAAAACCGATTTTTCTGCCACCGAACTCGGTAAGTATGAGCTGAATGACAGCATTTACTATATGGTGCAGGAGTACGACACCAAGCAAAAGACGGTATCCGAGGTACACGAGAAATATATTGATATTCAGCTGCTCGTATCGGGTGAAGAAGTGATCGGCGTTGCGCCGATCGAGTGCGACAAGCAGCTCGTCGACGCCAAACCGGAGAAAGACGTGTGGCATTATACCTGCGACACCCAGCCGATGACCCTGCACGCGGGCGAGTTTATGGTGCTGTATCCGAGCGACATTCATATGCCCGGCGCGACACTCGGCGAGCCGGTCGCCTGCCGCAAGATCGTGGTGAAAGTTAAGGCGTAATCGGCGATAAGTTGCATACAATAATCGGTGAAAGGAGTGCGCGATATGGCTGTCAGACTCAACGAGGACAAGGAAGTTGTCCGTCAAATTAAAGAAGGATTAAAGGCGAAGGGCGGGTATTGCCCCTGTCGCTTGGCGAAGACTGAGGAGAACAAATGCATCTGCAAGGAGTTTCGCGAGCAGATCGCGGACCCCGAGTTTGAGGGCTATTGCCACTGTATGTTATATTACAAATCAAAGGAGTAAGGAGGAATGGCTATGGCGGTAATCTCGATTACGAAAGATAATTTTGTCGCTGCCGTGCTGGAGAGCGATAAGCCCGTGTTGTTGGATTTCTACGCGACGTGGTGCGGTCCGTGCCGTATGGTGTCGCCGCTCGTCGACGAGATCGCCGAGGAACACCCCGAATACACCGTCGGCAAGATCGATGTGGATGCCGAGGGGGAATTGGCGCAGCAGTTCGGTATCGTCAGTATTCCGACCTTAGTCGCGATGAAGGACGGACAGATCGTACGGCAGATCGTTGGGTATGCCCCGAAGGACGACTTGCTCGCGATGATGGAATAAGCCGTATCCCCCGACCGTGGCGGTCGGGGGATTTTTTCATTACAGGATTGACCAAACGGATGTTTTTGGGTATACTGAATATATCAACCGCAAAGGAGAAGCCTATGCCGCAGCTATTCAATTCCCGCGACATCGCCTATCGCGACCCATTCGGCGCGGTGGCGGAAAATACCACCGTCTTTTTTCGCGTGTGTGTGCCCCGTGAATGGGGGTGCCACGGCGCGTATTTACTGATACAACCCGAAGCACAGCCCCGTCAGGACATTGGGATGTTCTGGGCGGGTATGGCGGACGATACCCACGAATGGTGGGACGTGCGTTTTGCGCCCGCGACCGCGGGGGTGTATTGGTACGCCTTCCGCCTGGAGCTCGGACTGGGCACGGGCTGGCTTACCCGCCAGCCCGACGGCACCGCCGTGTTGTCCCACGCGCAACCCTCGGCGATGTGGCAGCTCACCTGCTATGAGGCGGAGTTTACCACCCCCGACTGGCTTGCGGGTGGGATTATGTACCAGATCTTTCCCGATCGCTTCGCATCATCGGGCAGAGCGAAGCGTGGTGTGCCTGTTGACCGCGTGCTGCACCGCGATTGGAACGACTGTGTCGTGTGGGAGCCCGATGAACAAGGAAAGATCCGTAACAACGACTATTTCGGCGGCGACCTCAAAGGCATTACGCAGAAGCTTGACTATCTGCACTCGCTCGGAGTCACCTGCCTGTATCTTAATCCGATTTTTGAGTCGCACTCCAACCACCGTTACGACACCGCAGACTATGCGAGCATCGATCCGTTGCTCGGTGACGAGCGGGATCTGCGGGTGCTCACCCGCGAGGCGAAAAAGCGGGGTATGCGTGTGTTGCTGGACGGTGTGTTCAGCCACACGGGCGCGGACAGCGTGTATTTTAACCGCGAAGGACGGTACGACACCGACGGCGCGTATAACTCGCCCGTGTCGCCGTATTCGTCGTGGTACCGTTTCCGCTCGTGGCCGCGCGATTATGCTTCGTGGTGGGGGTTTGAGACTCTGCCCGAGGTGGAAGAGCTTGCCCCCGATTTTATGCAGTATATCAACGGTGAAGACGGCATTGTCGCGCGCTGGCTTCGTGCGGGCACGGCGGGCTGGCGTCTGGACGTTGCGGACGAGTTGCCCGACGGCTTCCTCGATGCGTTGCGCGCGCGGGTAAAGGCGACCGACCCCGATGCGATGGTGCTCGGTGAGGTGTGGGAGGACGCGAGTAACAAGGAAAGCTACGGTCACCGCCGTCGCTATCTGCTCGGCAAACAGCTCGACAGCGTGATGAACTATCCGTTCCGTCAGGCAATCTTACTGTTTTTGCTGCAAGGCGGACAGCGAGTTTTCTGGAACGGCGTGATGTCGGTGGTGGAGAACTATCCTCCGCAGGTGCTGCGTCTGCTGATGAACCACGTTGGCACGCACGACACCGAGCGCATCCTCACTCTGCTCGGCGGCGAGCCGAGCCGCGGGCGAGACCGTCGTTGGCAGGCGGCACAACGCTTATCCGACGGTGAGCGGGCGTTGGGTCTGCGCCGTTTGCGGCTCGCGACGCTGTTGCAGTTTGCTTTGCCCGGCGTGCCCTGCATCTACTACGGTGACGAGGCGGGGATGGAGGGGTACAAGGACCCCTTTAACCGCGGCACGTATCCGTGGGGTGGCGAAGATACCGCTTTGCTCGACTGGTATCGTGCCCTCGGCGCGTGCCGTCGCGCCCGCCCTGCGCTGGTTGCGGGGGAGATCGTTCCCGTGATGACCGAAGGCGAAGATGTGGTGTGTTTTGTGCGCCGCGGCGAGGGGGATGCTCTGCTGGTCGCTGTCAATCGCTCGGAGCACGAACAGTGTGTCACACTGTCGGCGGAGTTTGCCTGCGGAGAGGTGCTCGTCGGGGATGCCCGTCGCGAGGGGAATGTGCTGGTTCTGCCGCCGCTGTCGGGCGCGTGGCTGACAATATGATATCGACAAAAGCCGCGGAGAAACCTCTCCGCGGCTTCTTTATATATAAAGGTATATAAAATACTGTGTGTTATAAGGAAATATTCGATTACGCCACACCACTAGGTATTGTATGGTAAAAACAGCATAAACTACCAAATACGGGGGTGCGAAAAAACCTTAAAAATTTTTATAAAAAATCGCGAAAAAAGTGTTGACAAAAGGGGATAGTCGTGGTATCATAGCAAAGCTGTCGCGAAAAGCGGCGGCGGAGGACCTTGAAAATTAAACAGTGTATGACAAGAACGAAACACACAAATACCCGTTAATTCTTACTCAGTATTGAGAAGAATCCGGCAATGAGAAATTATTGC
>JAZOCG010000104.1:0-5649 GCA_045596345.1 Acutalibacteraceae bacterium | reverse complement strand
GGCAAAAAAACGCGGCCGGCGGTCCCCCACATCTTTTTTGAATCGCACTTAGTTGCAGATGGTACGCTCGGTGTCCTTATCGAACAGATGGATCTTGGTGTTCTCAATAACCATCTGGATGGTGTCGCCGGGACGCGCCTTGGTGGTGGGCTCCACGCGAGCGGTGAAGTTGTAGCCCTCGCAGTTGACATACAGATAGGTCTCAGCACCCATCATTTCGGTCACTTCGACATTCGCGTTGAACTTGCAGTTCGCGAACTCCTCCAGCAGGCGGGGCTCATCGTGGACGTCTTCGGGACGGATACCCATAATGACTTCCTTGCCAACGTACTCGTCAAGACCCTTGCCCTCGACCTTCGCAGCCGGCAGGGGGATGCGGTACTTAACACCGTTGGTGGTCTTGGTATCCTCAGAACCGAACTCAACAAAGAAGTTCTCGCCTTCCTTGACGACAACGGACTCGATGAAGTTCATCTGGGGGCTGCCGATAAAGCCGGCAACGAACATATTGCAGGGGATATCGTACAGGTTCTGAGGCGTGTCGACCTGCTGGATCAAACCGTCCTTCATAACGACGATGCGATCCGCCATGGTCATAGCCTCGGTCTGGTCGTGGGTAACGTAGATGAAGGTGGTACCCAACTTCTGGTGCAGCTTGGACAGCTCGGTACGCATCTGCGCACGCAGCTTAGCATCCAAGTTGGAGAGCGGCTCGTCGAGCAGGAAGACCTTGGGCTCACGGACGATCGCACGACCCAAAGCCACACGCTGACGCTGACCGCCGGACAGAGCCTTCGGCTTACGATCCAGCAGGTGAGCAATATCGAGGATGCGAGCAGCCTCTTCAACGCGACGCTTGATCTCCTCCTTGGGAGTCTTGCGCAGCTTCAGACCAAACGCCATGTTGTCAAACACGGACATATGGGGATACAGCGCGTAGTTCTGGAACACCATCGCGATGTCGCGATCCTTGGGGGCAACGTCATTGACCAGACGGTCGCCGATGTACAGTTCACCCGAAGAGATCTCTTCCAGACCCGCGATCATACGCAGGGTGGTGGACTTACCGCAGCCGGAAGGACCGACCATGATGATGAATTCCTTATCCTTGATCTCCAGATTGAAATCAGAGACAGCGACAACGCCGCCGGGATACTTCTTGTAGATGTGCTTGAGAGATAAACTTGCCATTTCCTAAACCTCCATAGAGAGACCCTTTCCCGAGTCCCATTGTTCGTTTATACTATACCATTCTTTTCTTCGAATAGCCATACCTAAAATAGACAAACTTTCGGATAAATGATTAGGCGTTTTTTATATGGTGCGGATAGCATGTCAAATTTCCCCATTATTTTTTGGGCAATATGCACTCTTTTTCCGCCTCGGTGAGCGGTCGGCAACCACCTTCGGGCAAACTTCCATCCAATTCCAGCCCGCCCATCGCATAGCGTTTTAACCAAATGACGTGACACCCGACCGCGGCAAACATCCGCTTGATCTGGTGAAATTTTCCTTCGTAGATGATCACCTCGACGAGCGGTTCGTCGCCGTCCTCGATGACCTGCACCTGCGCGGGCAGACATTCCGTGCCATCCTCCAAAGTCGGACCTGCGCGAAACGCCTCTGCCGCCGCGTCGCTGAGCGGCTTGTCCAGCCGCGCGCGATACCGTTTCGGTACGTGATGCCGCGGGGACAGCAGATCGTGGGCAAATTCCCCGTCGTCGGTGATGAGCACCAAACCGTGGGTGTCTTTATCCAACCGTCCCGCGGGGAACAGTCCGCGGCGGCGATATTCTTCGGGAAGCAGGTCAACCACCGTGCGCGCTTTCGGGTCGCGGGATACGCACAGGATGCCTGCGGGTTTATTCAGCATCAGGTAGACGTGACGGGCATACCCGAGCACCCGTCCGTCTACGGTGATCTGTTGCTGTTCAGGATGTAACTTCTTCGCGGGATCACGGCAGACGATACCGTCCACCGACACCCGTCCGCCACGCACGAGCCGTCCCGCTTCACTGCGGGTGAGCGTGCCCTGTGAGCAGAGAATTTTATCCAATCGTTCCATATAGTCTCCCGACGGGGTCGTTTACGCCGCGTCGCGCATTGTGAGCGGTTTCAGCCCGTGGCTGAAACCACCTTGCGCGACGGACGAAATATCTCCGCCTATCACAGTATTCTTATAGGTATATAAATGCGCCTGCACCGACTCTTCGCCGGGGTAGTTTACCACTGTATACGTCCAGCATTTCACCCGCTTGCCGCAGTAGTCGGTCAGGTCGCCGCCCGCCTCCTGCTGCAGGGCATTATACGCCGCAAAGGCGGGGTCACTCTCAGCGGGAATGAGGATCTCCCGCACCTCACATTTGTCGGGTATCACCTCATAGCCGAGATCGGCAAGATATTGCTGTCTGGCGGCATCATCCGCCGCCACGGGCACACCCGTTGCCACCGCGGCACTCTGCCCCGACAGCGATACTACCGTCACCAACAACAGTGCCGTCAGCGCGCACACCGCGATCAGCCGCGGGCGGGTAGTTTTCATTGACAGTACAAACATACGCTCCCCTCCATACAGTTTCTCTACGAAACTGTATGCGAGAACCGCCCGTCTTATTCCTCCCCGAAGTACACGCCGTACCACACGAGGAACATATACACCGTCCAGATCTTGCGGGAATTATCCCGCTTGCCTTTATAGTGCTCGTCCAACACGCCGACGAGATAATCGGTGTTGAAATACCGCTTTGCCGCATCCGAGAGGAACGCTTCTTTGACGCGGTTGTAATACGTCTCCTGCCGCAACCACACGCGGATCGGCACGGGGAAGCCAAGCTTCGGCTTGCTCGCCGCCGATTCGGGGATATGCCGCATCGCGGCAAGGCGCATCGCGTACTTGGTCGTGCCGCCGCCGATGCGGTGCTTGACGGGAATGCGCGCCGCAACCTCGAACACTTTCTTATCGAGGAACGGCACACGCAGTTCCAGCGAATGCGCCATACTCATACGGTCCGCCTTAAGCAGAATGTCCCCCACCATCCAGCGATTAATATCAAGATACTGCATACGGGTGACGTCGTCCTGCCCCTCACAGCGGGCATAATATTCGCGGGTATAATCCGTCGGCGAGGTAGCGGGAATATCTTTGAGCAAACGCGCCTTCTCCTTTTGCGAGAACATATTCGCGTTGCCGATAAAACGCTCCTCCAGCGTTTTTGAGCCGCGGATGAGGAAGGATTTGCCCTTGAAATCAAACGGTAGGGCAGACACGATTGCCGCCGCCGCTTTGCGCAGCCAACGCGGCAGACGCTGATACCCGCGCAGAGAATACGGCTCGTGATAAATGCGGTAGCCGCCGAACAGCTCGTCCGCGCCCTCGCCCGACAGCACCACCTTAACGTGCTCAGCGGCAAGCTTAGACACAAAATACAGCGCAACACACGCGGGGTCGGCAAGCGGCTGATCGAGATAATACTGCACCTGCGGCAGGCTATCCCAATACTCATCCTCACCAATCAGGTGCACGTGGTGTTCGATGCCGACCTCTTTGGCAAGCTCGGCGGCATAACTGCTCTCGTTATAGTGCTGTCCGTTATCAAAGCCGACAGTAAACGCTTTCTGCCCGCCAAAATACGATGCGACAAAGCTCGAGTCAACACCGCTCGACAGGAAACAGCCGACCTCCACGTCACTGATACGGTGCGCGGCAACCGAGTCGGTGAACACCTCGTCGATCGCGTCCACCGCCTGCTCGAGGGTCATATCCTCCTCGGGGGTAAACTGTGCGTCCCAATAGCGGGTGACGGTCACTTTACCGCCTTTATACACCAGATAATGCGCGGGCGGCAAACAGTCGATGCCTTTAAAGAACGTCTCGGTCGGGACGGAATATTGAAAGGACAGATACCGATCCAGTGCGGCGGGATTAAACTCCTTGACCACATCGGGATGCATCAGAATGGATTTGATCTCCGAACCGTATACCAACCGCCCATCATCCAGCAACGCATAATGCATCGGTTTGATACCGAAATAGTCGCGCGCGATAAACAGGCTCTGCTCCGCGGTGTTCCAGATCGCAAACGCGAACATACCGCGCAAACGGGGCAACAGCTCGACACCCCACTGCTCATAGCCGTGCAGTAAGGTCTCGCCGTCACCGGCGGTCGCAAAGGTGTGACCGAGAGAAATCAGTTCCTCCCGTAGTTCGCGGTAGTTATAGATCTCACCATTAAACATCAGCACGAGGGACTTGTCCTCGTTGTATAACGGCTGCGATGCCGCTTCGAGATCAATGATGCTCAGACGGCGAAAGCCCATCGCGATGCCACTGTCCAGATAATATCCGTCCGAATCGGGACCGCGGTGGGTGATGCGCTCGGTCATCTCACGCAAGTAAGTCTCACGATCCACGATCTCGCCGGTAAAGCCGCAAAATCCGCACATAGCCGAAAATCTCCTTTTTTGTCTATCATCGTTAGTATAGCCGAATTACCGCGGTTATTTCGCGGTCGGTCGTTCAGTTGCAAATGCCTCAAGCAGACGCATCACCTGCGCGTATTCCGCCTCGCTCTTCTCGTTACCGGACACAGCATAGCGCACGCCGAAGCACAACTCTTTCGGAAAGGTCTCCAACAGTATGTCCTGCTCGCGGCGGGTGTGTCCCGCCCAGTTCCAACTGAGCTTGTTGTCCTGCACGCCTTCGGCGGAAAACGGCAATTCCGCTAAAAGGCAGACAGCGTTATCTTGTCCGACTGCGGTCAGCCGCTCTTCATAAATCGGCTCGTATAAATACAGCAGCGTATCCCCTGTAACCAGTTGCATCTGCAATGACTGGGCATTCGTATCTTGATTGGTATATATTTTGCCGCCGAGGAACAGGTTGTTGATGTTCACCACAACCTTGCCGTCGCCGTTGGTATCCTCACCGTAATCGGCGAGCACGTTTTCCAAATACGTGACCTCTTCGGGCATCAGCGCGTTTTCGGTCACCAATAGGGCGGTGTAATCGGGATGCACCCTCGTCACCGTGTGCACGATAATCACGATCAGCGCGATAAGCGTAACACTCGCGATGATGATGCCGATCTTGTGGTGATACCAAAAATTCTCCAACCACGACTTCGGGGTGTGCGGTTGCAGGTCCGGCTTAGGATCGGGGCGCAGCTCTTCCTCGCTGACTCCCCGTAAATACCATTCTCGCGCCATACGCTACCGCCTCTCATTCCATAATTATTATTATTGTAGCAAAAATCCCGCCAATGTGCAAGCGTTCACGGGATTTTTTTGCATAGTTTTACGGAATACTATATGAGGAAAAGTGTCTTTTAAAAAAGAAATGGCAACAAATCAAAATTACCTCTTTACAAACGAAAAAGTTTGTGGTATAGTATCATTTGTCTGCGTAACAGACATATTCGGTCACTCGGATCGCGGAGCACGCCCCATCGGGGATACGCCGTTTCCCGATACTGAGTTTCCCGAAAATATTGTAAAGAGGTGTATGTATTATGATGTTACCCGAAGAGAAAACTGCTATTATGCAGCAGTACGCTACCCACGAAGGCGACACCGGTTCTCCCGAGGTTCAGATCGCTGTGCTGACCAAGCGCATCAACGACCTGACCGAGCACCTGAAGGCTCATCCGAAGG
>JAZOCG010000103.1:0-6846 GCA_045596345.1 Acutalibacteraceae bacterium | reverse complement strand
AGCGTTTGGAGCGGTGGGGAGATATTATCCTCATTCGCCCCGATCCGCAGATCTTATGGGATACCCCGCGCCGCGACCCGCGCTGGAAGCACGCGCACGCGCGCTATCACCGCTCGAACACGGGCGGCGGGCAGTGGGAGCGGTATCGCCCCATCCCCGACAGTTGGCAGATCAACTATGGAGATCTGACCTTCGCACTAAAGCCGATGGGCTTTAAACACACGGGTCTGTTCCCCGAACAGGCGGTCAACTGGGACAAGATGGCATCGCTCATTCGCGGTGCCGATCGCCCGATCAAGGTGCTGAATTTATTCGGATATACGGGCGGCGCGACCCTCGCCTGCGTGGCGGCGGGCGCGCACGTCACCCACGTCGACGCGTCCAAAGGAATGGTCGCGTGGGGTAAGGAGAACGCCGCACTTTCGGGGCTTGCCGATCGCCCGATGCGGTGGCTGGTGGACGACTGCGGGAAATTCGTGCAGCGCGAACTGCGCCGCGGCAACACCTATGACGGTATTCTGATGGATCCGCCGTCCTACGGGCGCGGTCCCGGCGGCGAGGTATGGAAATTGGAAGAGCAGATCTATCCCTTGGTGCAGGAATGTGTCAAGCTGCTGTCGGATAAACCGCTGTTCTTCCTCATTAATTCCTACACCACGGGCTTGTCCCCGTCGGTGATGCAGTATGTGCTCGGTTCGTTGTTGCCCAAGGGATTGGACGGCACATTATCTGCCGACGAGATCGGTCTGCCGGTCACCGCGAGCGGGATGGTACTGCCCTGCGGAGCGACTGCGATCTACACCGGAAAATAAATGAGAAGTGATTTTTTATGATGCTATCTGCTCAACAAGTGCATTTTCAATACGACGGCGATACGCCGCAGGTCATTCCTCACGCTGTATTGCAAGGGATCGACCTGACGGTGGAACGCGGTACGTTTATCGCCCTGCTCGGGCATAACGGTTGCGGCAAATCCACCCTGGCGAAGCATTTTAACGCCCTGCTGCTGCCGAGCGGCGGGCGGGTGCTGGTCGCGGGGATGGACACCGCCGACGAGCGAAACATTTACCCTGTGCGCCGCACAGTGGGGATGGTGTTGCAAAACCCCGACAATCAGCTTGTTTCCACCATCGTGGAAGAGGACGTGGCGTTTGGTCCCGAAAACCTCGGTCTGCCGCCCGATGAGATCCGTCAGCGGGTGGAAGAGGCATTGCGCACCGTCGGAATGTGGGAGTATAAGGATCATTCACCGCATAAGCTTTCGGGCGGTCAGAAGCAGCGCATCGCCATTGCGGGCGTGCTGGCGATGCACCCCGACTGCATTGTGCTCGACGAGCCGACGGCGATGCTCGATCCCCACGGACGGCAAGAGGTGCTGGACACGATCTGTCGCCTTAACCGTGAGCGGGGGATGACAGTGGTGCTCATCACGCATTATATGGAAGAAGCCGCTTTGGCTGACCGCGTGGTGGTGATGGACGACGGGCGAGTGTTGCTCGACGGCACTCCCCGCGAGGTGTTCGCACAGGCGGACACGTTGCACGCGGTCGGGTTAGACGTGCCGCAACCGACGGCACTGTGTGCCGCTCTGCGGGCGCACGGCATCGATCTGCCGGAGGACATCCTCACCCCTGAGGAATGTGCCGCGGCGTTAAAGAAACTCATTCAGTAGAAAGGAAAGGCGCGTTATGGCCGTTCTGGAAGTACAACATATCACCCACATCTACGCGGCCGGTTCGCCTTTTGAACAGCAAGCTATCCGTGATGTGTCGCTGACGACAGTCGAGGGAGAACTGCTCGGGGTCATCGGTCACACGGGATCGGGGAAGTCGACGCTCATTCAGCACCTCAACGGGCTGCTGCGTCCCTCGGAGGGTTGCATCCGTCTGGACGGGCGGGACATATGGGAAAATCCCAAGAAGATCCGCGACATCCGTTTTGCGGTGGGGATGGTGTTTCAATATCCCGAATATCAGTTGTTTGAAGATACGATTTATAAAGATATCGCCTTCGGTCCGCGCAATATGGGACTGGACGAGGCGGACATTGACCGACGGGTGCGCCGTGCGGCGGCGGACGTCGGGCTGAGCGACGATCTGCTGGAAAAATCGCCGTTTGATCTGTCGGGCGGTGAGAAGCGGCGCGCCGCCATCGCGGGCGTGCTTGCGATGGAGCCGGAGGTGCTCGTGCTCGACGAGCCGACAGCGGGGCTTGACCCGCGCGGACGCGAGCAGATTTTGACGATGATACAGGACTACCGCGCGCGCAGCGGCAAGACGGTGCTGCTGGTGTCCCACAGTATGGAAGACATCGCCCGTCTGGCGGATCGTGTGTTGGTGATGCGCCACGGCGAGGTGGCGATGCTGGACACCGTCGAGCGGGTATTCGCCCGCGCCGACGAACTCGAGGCGATGGGGCTGACTGTGCCTGCGGTGACCAAGATCCTGTTGCTTTTACGGCAAAAAGGTATTGATGTCGGCACGGATGTGTATACCGTCGACAAGGCGGTGGAGCGTCTGCTCCCGTTGTTGGGAGGTGAGCGCGGATGTTAAACGATATTACCATCGGTCAGTATTTCCCGGGGAAATCACTCATTCATCGGCTGGATCCGCGCATGAAACTGACATTGACGCTGTTGTTCATCGTGCTGGTGTTCATTCCGCGCAACTGGATCGCGCTCGGCTGTGCCGTGCTCACCCTCGCGGTGACGGTGGCACTGTCCCGTCTGCCGATAAAACTGTTGTGGCGCAGTGTGAAGCCGATACTGCTCATCGTGGCATTCACGTCTATCCTGCAGATATTCTACGTCACGGGCGGTGACGTGTTGCTCGCCCTCGGTCCTGTCAAGGTCACCACGCAGGGGCTTAATAACGCCGCATTCATCGCGGTACGTATTGCGTGTCTGGTGATGGGAAGCTCCTTGCTTACCTACACCACGACTCCGACTTCGCTTACCGATGCGATCGAGTATCTGCTCGCACCGCTTAAGGTGGTGCGGGTAAACGCCCACGAGATCGCGATGATGATGACCATCGCTCTGCGCTTTATCCCCACGCTTATTGAGGAAACGGGGAAGATCATGTCCGCACAGAAGGCACGCGGCGCGGATATGGAGAGCGGCGGACTTATTCAGCGCGTCAAGGCACTCGTGCCGATCATTATCCCGTTGTTTGTGTCGTCCTTCCGCCGTGCCTATGATCTGGCGATGGCGATGGAATGCCGCTGTTATCAGGGCGGCGAGGGACGCACGCGTATGAAGAAATTGCGCACCGCGCCGCGCGACTGGTTCGCGCTCTTGGTGTTTGCGGCGGTGCTAACGGGCATCATTCTGCTGAACGTCGCATTTGGCTCTGTGCTCAAATAAGAACTTTTGTGAATAAGGAGGTACGGTTATGGCTCGGTTGCTCATCACCCTGCGCTACGACGGGACGGCATACCACGGCTGGCAGGTTCAGCCCAACGCCGTGACCGTGCAGGAACTTTTACAGGACGCGGTGGAAAAAGTGACGGGGGTGCGCGTCGGTATCACGGGTTGCAGTCGCACCGATGCAGGTGTGCACGCCGAGATGTTCTGTTGTGCGCTGGACACCGACAGCCCCTTGCGGGGGGATAAGTTGGCGAGCGCGCTCAATTTCCATCTGCCGCGAGATATTGCGGTCTATGATGTGCGTGAGACGGGCGAGGAATTTCATCCCCGCTATCATGCACGCGGTAAACGGTATGTCTACCGCATCTGGAACGGCAAGCAACGCCATCCCGTGTACGATCGCTATGCTCTGCACCGCAAACAGCCGCTCGACGAGCATCTGCTGAATACGGCGGCGGCGCGTTACATAGGTACGCACGATTTTGCCGCCTTTTGCGCGGCGGGCAGTGACGTGCAGGACACGGTACGCACAGTACGCGACTGCCGTGTCGAGCGACAGGGGGAACTGGTGCTGTTCTCGGTGGAGGCGGACGGCTTTCTCTATAATATGGTCCGCATAATGGTCGGCACGTTGTTGGAGATCGCTGACGGACGTCTTGCCGCCGACGCGATCGACGGTATCCTCGCCTCGGGCGACCGCGCGCAGGCGGGACCGACTGCACCCGCGAAGGGGTTATGCTTACAAGAGGTATTTTATGATGATAAGGAGGGTGGCTGATGGCGAATAAAAAAGCGACATCGCGTACACAGAGCGGTTCTCAGCCGCACTCCCGCGAAGAGGCGCGCCGCCGCCATAAGAAACGGGCGCGCCGTTTGATGTGGACGCGTCTTATTGTGATCGTGTTGATTTTTGCCGCGGTGTGGGCGGTGTGGAGCAACTGGGACATCCTCGCGCCCGACAAACTGCTTGCGAACATACAGGATGCCATCGGCGATGCTTCGGGCAGTTACCCCGTCGACGTGTCGGGGACGGATGTGCGCTCGATGGCGCGCAGTCAGAATTATACCGTCCTGCTCAGCGACAGTTATCTGACCTATTATAACGATCACGGCGGTGAGGTGACGCGGTATCCCTGCACCTATTCGACACCGCAGCTGCGCACGGCGGGAAAATACGTGCTTGTTGCCGAGCAGAACGGTAAGCGGCTGTTGCTGTCTACCCGCTCGATGACGATGGCAGATCTGACGATGGACTATAAAATTCTGTCGGCGGATGTGAACGAAAAAGGGCAGATCGCTGTCTTGATGCAAGGAACGCAAGGGTATGCGGTGGAACTGATCGTATACGACCGCAAGGGGACAGAGATCTACCGCCGCAGCCGCGTGAGTCTGGCGAGCGAAGTTGCGTTATCTCCTGACGGCAAGACGGTTGCGCTGCTCAGCGTCGATGCGGTGGGCGGTGTGCTCAATACCACCGTGGAGGCGTTTTCCCTCTCTTCGACCGAGCCGCAGGCGTTGTATTCCTACACCGCCGACGACACATTGTTATATCGGTTGGAATTTCTTTCCAAAAACCGTCTGCTCGCGGTAGGCGAGCAGGGCGCGCTGTTGATGACGCTTACGGACGAAAAACCGACTGAGGTCACCATCGGCGGTCAGCAGTTGCTCGGCTATGCGACCACGCAGGACAGCGTTGCGCTGGTCCTGCCCCCGCTCGGCAGTACCGACGGCGGTACGGTCAAGGTGCTGAATACGGCGGGCGATGAGCTGAGCCGTGCGGTGTTTAACGGCGAATTTCGTCATCTGTCCGTTGAGGGCAAACGGTATCTGTTGCTTACCGACAGCACCGTGCAGGTCATCGACAAGTCCGGCGCGGGGAAATCCGCCGACGTCGAGGCAGACGGACAGCAGGCGGTCTTATACGGCAATAACGCGGTGGTGCTTGGCTTGAGTGCTCTGCAACAATATCCGTTATCATAATCGGAGGTTTTGAACGATGAAATATTTATTAGATGCAGTGGTCATACTAATTTTCCTACTGTGTATGGCGATCGGGCGTAAACGCGGCTTTATTAAGACCGTGTCGGGCGTGGTGGCGTTGGCCGCCGCTCTGGCGGTGTCCTCGTTGTTCTGTTCGCCTGTGGCGGAGTTTGTGTACGACAAAACGATCGAGCCGTCCATCATCGAGACAGTGGACACGCAGATGGCGCAGGCACAAGGCGATTTGAACGAGCGGTTTGCTCATACCTACGAGGCATTGCCAAACGTGGTGAAGAATCTGTTCGCCCAATCGGGCATTGACAGTGCACAGAAGTTTGCTGCTTCCGTGCCGTTTGTCGGCACGACGTCGATCTCGCAGGAGATTGCGGATATGGTTCGTCCGTTATTGCTGCCGCTGCTTAGTGCGCTGTGCTCACTCGTCTTATTTCTCATTACCTACATTGTCGCGTCACTGATTTTACGTGTGCTCAACATCGTCGCGAAACTACCGCTGCTCAAACAGCTCAATAAGACGCTGGGGCTGATCGGCGGTGCGGTCGCCGGTGCGTTATGGGTGCTGGTGGCGGTGACGGTCATTCAGGTGATCGCCGCGCTGGGCGTTGCTGATGGTGTGATCACTCTGCAGACAGTCAACGAAACGCTGATTGTCAACTGGTTGTCCGGCATCAACCCGCTCAGCGGCGCGTTGATCGATGTTATCAATGGAGCTATAATTGAGTAAAGAAGGTTTCTGTTAATGCGGATTTTGAACGTGGAATGGAAATGGAATATTCCGAATGCGCTGTCGATGGTACGTATAGCACTCATCCCCGTGTTTGTGACGCTGTATTTGTTGCATTACGATATCTGGGCGTTTGCGGTGCTGCTCGTGTCGGGTTTGACGGACGCTGTAGACGGGTTTGTCGCGCGGCGGTTTGATATGATCACCGACTGCGGCAAACTGCTCGACCCGTTGTCGGATAAGCTGACGCAGGTGGCGGTGGTGGTGTGTCTGACGACGCGCTATCCCGAGCTTTTGCCGTTGACGGTGCTGTGCTTTGCAAAGGAATTGTCGCAGGGCATTGGCGGCATCCTGCTGCTCAAAAAGAATGTGCAAGCGCAGGGTGCGCGTTGGTTCGGCAAGGTGTCTACCGTGCTGTTTTACGCAACGATGCTGGTCATCGTGCTGTGGTACGATGTGCTGATCGTGTCTGCACCGTGGGTGCTGTGGTTGCTGGTCGCACTGGTGGGCGTGTCGATGCTGATCGCCTTTGTCGGCTATCTGCAGATGTTCCTGCGTATCCGCCACACCGCGCCCAACCCCGAGAAAGGATGAATTCAATGATAACCTGTGCCCGTTGCAAAAAACGTCCCGCCGTAGTGTTTGTCACCCGCGTGGACAACGGCGAAACGACAAACGAGGGCTATTGCCTTACCTGCGCGAAAGAGCTCGGCATTCAGCCTGTCAACGATATGCTTAAAAAATTCGGCATCAGCGA
>JAZOCG010000102.1:0-12208 GCA_045596345.1 Acutalibacteraceae bacterium | reverse complement strand
CAGAACGCCGTCCAGCTTATACACGCCGGTGTGATCCAGAACGCCGTCCACCACGCCGTTTTCGTCAATAACATAGATGTACTTCTTGTTCACGCCGTCGGTCAGCTGCAGGATCTGCGTACCCTTGCGCAGCAGACCGTTTTCGCCGAAGTAGTAGGTCTTACCGTCGATCACATGGAACTGCTCAGACAAATACTTACCGGCGAAGGAATATCTGGTCTCAAGCTTGCCGTTGTAGAACAGGTTGACCCACTCACCTTCGGTGTGGATACCGTTCTCATCGAAGGAGTAATTGAATCCATCAATGGTGAATCTGCCGTTCTTCAGCGCAGCATAGTTGGACTTCTGCATATAGTAATAGTTGCTGCCGTCAGCGATCCAGCCGGTAGCGAGCTTGCCCGCCACGGCATAATAGGTGTTCCCGCCGATGGTCAGCAGACCGCTGGAGGTGACAGCCTCGCCGCAGTCGCATGCCAGCTTGCCGTCCACCACCTTGTAGTCGTGACCGGCAGCGGTGTAGATGGTGCCCCAATCCACCACAGACTTACAGGTCTCGCAGTAGGTTCTGTCGCTGTAGCCGTCCTCGGTGCAGGTCATGTCCTTGTTCAGGACGGTCAGTTCTGCATCGTGGGTGTGCCAGGGGTTGACCGTGTCGTTGATCATAGTCTCAACGCTGATGCTGCCGCCGAAAGCACCGAAGGCATTGTCGGCATATTCCACCTCGCCGTAAATGACCTTGCAGTCAACGGTGACGATGGGGCAGTAACCGGACTTGAACTGCTCTGCGGGGGTGATGGGAACACCGGTAATGTAGTTGATACCTGCCCAGGACCACAGACGGACGGGCACACTGATCAGAGTGGTGGCAGTTGCGTCCACAGCCTCGCCGTTGCGCTCAATGGTCAGGGTCAGCAGGTCGTTGGTCTCGTTCAGGGTGTAGCTGACCTTGAAGCCGGCTGCCACGGTGATGCCGATGGGCTCCCAATTGTTGGCGGTCTGCAGCTTCAGGGTGGTAGTCAGCTTGTTGATAGCAGAGATGTTGGCAGTGTTGATGTCCACATAGTAGACAGAGTCGTACTCAGGCTTTGCGCCGGAATCGTTGTGGCCGCCCAGAGTCACATTGGCGTCGCCCGTCACGGTGAAGGTACGGGTAATGCGAGCCAGGTTGCCCATGGTGTCCTTGATCTCATAGGTCACAGTGTGAGCACCGGAGGTCAGGGTCACAGCGTCAGCCACCAGGAACTTGCCGGAAACAGCGCAGCCGCTGAGCAGGTTGCCGTCCACATAGATCTTGCCGGAAGCGTTGTCCAATTTGATGTTATCGGCAACGGTTGCGGTGAAGGTGATGGTGTTGCCATTGATGGCTGCACCGTTCTCCAGGGTCACGCCCTCGTCAGCGGTGGTGTAGGTGGTGTTGCTGATGGTGGGCAGCACTCTGTCGTCCACAGCGGAGCTGTAGTCCAGAGTGATGTCGTCAATGTAGAAGGTGTGCACCGCAGGGGCATTGGGCTTGATGTAGGTACGGATGAAGGAGGGAGAACGAGAATTACCCTCATCGGTAGCCACGGGAGTGCACAGATAGTCATACTTGGAAATATCGATGGAAGCGTAGACCCAACGGGACTCGGGAATGTCCGCCTCCGTGCAGGAGTTCAGGTTCTTTCTCACACCGCTGACGGTAGTGAACATGAAATGATCCTGCTTGCAGGAATACGAGCCGTCTGCATTCTTGGTGTACAACTGAGATTGGAAGGCCAGACCGGTAGCACCCTCGGGAATGTACAGCCACATACCCAGTGTGGTAGCATTCATGCCGTTTTCAACGTCACGCAGAACGATGGTCTCGCCCACGTTGAACAGCACATTGTAGGTCCAGCCGGCAAAGCCTGCATCGGTGTTATCCACGCTCCATGCCAGGGCATACTTGCCGTTTCTGGTCACATCGGTGGTGACAAAGGTCTTGCTGGCGACCTGCTCGCTGAACTGACCGGCCAAGGGATCGCTGCCCACCAGAGTGTTGTTGACACCGTTTTCCTGGGACCACTTCTTGGCATCCTGGAAGCCAACAAAGCCGGCGGTGTCGCCGTCCTCAAAGTCATAGATGATCTCGGAGCCCTTACCGTAGGTCACCTTCAGCACATCGGTGACAGCGGGATCGGGGATGTAGGTAGCGGTGACGTCCACGCCCAGGACGGACTCATCGCTGGTAGCGATCAGGGTGTTGCCGCTGAGGGTGGCAGCCTTGCTGTCGGACAAGGTCAGCTTGTATGCGCCGTCCACGCAGACTGCCCAGTCGTCCACACCGTAGGTGCAGTTAAAATCGATGGACATAGTCTTGCCATAGGGCAGCACGGTCTCGTCCAGTGTCAGAGCAAAGGTGTCGGGGTCAACCACGTGGATGGTCTTCTCGCCCACATTTTCGCCGTTCCAGAACATCCGAACAGTGACATCGCCCTTCTTGCCGTTGGAAACGAACTTGCCGTCCGCAACGGTGCCGAAGGAATCGTCGCTCAAACCCCAGGTGATACCCTCGGCGGGCATCTCGGCAGGACCACCGGCAGCGTCAACGCCCTGAGGAATAACAGTAGCCGCAGAACCGGGTGCGTAGAAATCGTACTCGGTCTTCAGAACAGCGTGGTCGAACTCGCCCGTAGCCTTGGCTTTGGAGACCAAAATCACGCTATTGATGGTGGGACGCTCGGAGCCGTCGGAGGGGATGGAACGCATAGTGTTGGCACTTTCGCCCTCGCGCTTGGAAACAAACGTAGAGGAGCCGCCGCCGTCACAGTTGACTGCGTTGACACAGCCCAGAGCCAGCATCATTTCGCCCATCTCGTAGTTGGAAAGACCGGTCGACACGGGAGCGTTACGACCGTCCACCTGACAGAAGATCAGCGTGCCGTCGGCCTTGATACCGATCATAGAGCGAGAAGCGTCGGAAGACGTGCGCTCTACACTCTTGCTCACCAGCTCGCCGTCCTTAACCAACCAACCGAAGTTCGCCGAGATCGCGGTGACTTCGGTGCCGTTCAGAGGGGTGCTCATGGAACGCAGTTCGCAATTACCCTCGGCATCGATGGCAAGGTAGGTCTGCGCGCCCTTATGTACCTCAGGGGTGCCCAGCACAACGCCGTCCATGACCATATAGCCATAAGGAGCGTTTGAGTCATATGCCAGAGCCGTGTTCATCGCTCCGACAACATTGTAACCCATAGATTCGTAGTAAGCCACCGTCTTGGTCAGCTCCATCGCCTTCCAATACTGGGACTTGTCGGCAACACCGTTCAGTGCCAGATTATCGGGATCGAGTTTGTCGATGCCGTAATAACCGGGAAGCACCTCGATATTGTCGTTTTTGGTGTCAACCTCAAAATAGTGAACCACCTTACGGTCGTTACCATCCGCGTTGTTGAGCACCAATTCGGTCTCTGTCGCGCCGTTGCAAAGAACATACTCGTTCTCCGAAATGACCGCGAAATAGTCGCCCGTCACCGATACGTTGAAATCGGCGGCGAGTGCCATCATCGGCACCGCACCGACAACCATCATAACGGCCATCATCACGGCAACCACTCTTGTGAAACTGCGCTTGCTCATTGAACCCTTCTCCTTTTCTTGTTTTTATTAACCGTTTTCACGGATTAAGCCTTGTTTTTTGCTGTTTTATGTATTCGTCGTACGCAACGGACAGCTCCATCGCCGCATAATAATGATGCCCTGTCTGCTCTTCGGCGGGGGGATCCTTTGTATAATCCCCGTATTTATCCCGTAAATAGACATCGTATTGTGTCGGCACGCGTACACGCAATCCCTCAAAGACTGCCTCGGCACCCGTACCATAGACCTCTTTCGGCGTCTTTTCCGGTACGCCGCGGAAATTGCCGTAATTGCAATATACCTCGGCGTGACCGTAGGCACGTAGCATCGCTTCATATTCCGCTAAATAGCTTGCTGTGCGCCTATGACAGCCGAATAGCCGCAATACACCGCGCAATATGTTGGATTTACGTGAGCCGTTTGCCCGCAAGGAACAAGATGTCAACCGCAAATAGCGTTTCTTCTTTTTCTCGAAAGCGGCGATGTCCGCAGGGTCAGTGGGATACCCGTCCAGTGCAAACACGTCGATGAACACACCGTGGTGCATATCCAGCCCCTCGTAGTCGGTTTCGATATACGTGGTGCGGGAGTCGCGAATTTTGGTAAACACCTTAGGGAACGCGGGGTCGGTGCGGTAATTCTGCACAAACAGATGGGCAGGCAACCGTTTCGGTGCTTCGGCAAGAAATATCTCATAATCCTCGCGGGGCAAAGCCACATCCACATCGTCATCCCACGGAATAAACCCTTGGTATTTGATCGCACCCAGCGCACTGCCGCACACCAGATAGTAGGTCAGCCCCAACTCCTCGCAAACGCGAACAAAGCAGGTCAGAATATCCCATTCTTTTTTCTGAAGATCAGTCATTTTCGGCATTCTCCACCTCAGCAAAAACCGATCGCAGTTTTGTGCTGTTTTTCTGTTTATCGTGATACTCGGCGGCGGTACGAAGGGCGTTATGCGCCGCTTGTGTGCGCTGTTGCGTATTGGATAAAGCAACTTCCAGCACCGACTTTAATTCCTCGCGCGAAGTCGCCGCCAACGCGCACTCGTGGCGAAGCAAGTGCTTCATTGAGGAGATGCCGTCCGGACCGTAAGCCAACAGCGGAATACCCACTGTCAAGCTGTCTGCGATCTTCGTCGACACCGAGTGCTTGACCAAATCCACGCTTATTGCATCAAACGCTTCGGTATGCACCAACAGTTCCGATGAAAGGAAGGCTTTCTCAAAGGCTTCCCCCGACACAAATCCGTGCCAACGGACCGAACTTACGCTGTCGAACATTCGCACAGCATCCGCATCGGTCTGTGCCGAATAGATGTCCAGTGTGACCGCCGTGCCGTGCTCGGCGTTGATCTCATCCAACGCCTGTCCGATCTGCGCCAAAGATACGTAGCGATGGTACGCTATGTTTCCGAAATACGATAATCGGCGGACGTCTTCACTCACACGCGGGTGCTCGGGTGCAGAATACGCACTGCCCGTCATAATGGTGGTGGTCTTCCGTCCAAAGGTGTCGGCGTACAGCTCCTCAAATTCACGGCTGATGGTTATCACGTGTGCCGAGCGTGCCAACGTTTTTCGCATCGTCCGCTGTAATGCGCGCAGTTGAAGTCCGCCCAACAGACCCTTTTGAGGGCGCACAAAATAGTATTCATCCGCAATGTAGGTCACAATGGGGATGTTTCTTCTCTTTGCGATCTTCAGCGCAATGTCATAGATGAATTTCGCTCCGCCGGGAGCAAGAAAAATACAATCGGGCTGTTCTTTTGCCAGCCATTGCTTTAAACGGCGGTTATACCACCGAGAACATCGCCACATCGCGTCACGAAGCAACAAGCGAAGAGGATGCTTATTCTTCTTATTGCCGTATATCTTGTGATCTTCAGCGTTTTCGTACACAGCGGGCTCGCCGCCGATCTTATCATCGGGCACCTCGCCGCCGGGAGTGCCAAACGTCAGCAGACTACGCAAAATATCCTTGTCCGTCACGCGATAATAGGAACGGCATATGTCCACATCGGGAAAAGACGGGTAAATGTAAAACTGACAAAGCTCTGTTTGCGAAAATTCCGAAAAAAAGGCGGCAATGGTCTTGCCCATCCCGTTATAGGTGGACATCGGATTATGACTCACGATCAGAACTTTCATTTGCCGTCTCCTCGCTTGCCGACACCGGTATGCCGCAGGTTATTTCCTCAGAAATGTTTGGTACAAAAAGGCTTTCAGCTTCGGCGATGTTCCCACAAACAGGCGGATCATCACCATATTCTTCCATGCAGTGAGCGGACCGATAAGCTTATGGGCGCGCATATATTTCTGCAGTACCTTCCAGCCGTTAATGCGCTCTTTAGAACCTCTCTTTTCATCAAAACCGTTTCCGACACGCACATAAACCAATGACTCAGAAATGTTCGCCAGTTTACATCCTGCCGCGATCATTCTCAGCCACAGATAATAATCCTCCAGCAACAACAGCGTTTCGTAACCGCCGCACGCGAGCAACGCCGTGCGCTTGATACATACGCTGACGTGGTTCATCGGATTACGGCTTTTCCCCATACGAACAATGTCATCGTGCATAACAGGGCACGCGCGCACACGCATATCTTCGTCTGTGCTGTGCTGAAATTCCGCAATATCTGTGCCCAGCACATCCACATCGGGGTGAGCCTCGACATACGCCGCCTGCTTTTCAAACCGCATAGGATGGCTGATATCATCCGAATCCATACGAAAAATATACTCTCCCGTACAATGCTCGCTGCCGATGCGCAAAGCCTCGCCCAATCCACGGTTGGTGTCCTGCGGATAATACTTCACTACATCGGCTTTGTCTTTAGCGAAGGTGTCCAGTACATCGTACAATTCATCGGTCAACGGACCGTCAAACACCACGACGATCTCATCCGGTTTTCTCGTCTGATCCTCATAGATGCTTTTAAGTGCCGTCATCAAAAAACGCGGATCATCGTTTTTATACACCGACATCAGCACGGAATAGGTCATTCAGTCACTTCCTCTTCTTTTCGTGCTGTACCATCGGCTGCTTGCACGGTTTTCTTTATCTCGCCCGTGCCGCCTTCTACCACGTCTTCCGATTTGAGCACGCTGACGAAGGTGCGGAAAAAGCACTTCATATCCATCCAAAAGCCTTGGAACTTGCCCGCATTGATGGCGGCAGTATATTCGCCGTCCAGTCTGGCTTTTTCAGGGATATCCAGCTCGTCGCGACCGTTGATCTGCGCCCAACCGGTCAAGCCGGGCTTTACGTCGTTTGCGCCGTACTTATCCCGCTCGGCAATCAGGTCGTCCTGATTCCATAACGCGGGACGCGGACCGCACACGCTCATATCGTTCAACAAAATGTTAATAAGCTGCGGGAGTTCATCAATCGACGATTTTCGCATAAAACGCTGCCATTTGGTCAACTGTTCGTTGGCATTAAACTGATGCGTCGGCACATCCCGCGGCACCGATGTCGGCATACTGCGGAATTTCAGAATCGTAAATGTCTTCTTATGTATGCCGATACGTGTCTGTTTAAAAAACACCGGTCCGGGCGAATCGATCTTGATGATGATCGCCGTGACCAGCATCGGGATCATCATCACAATGATCGCCACAGCCGACAGCAACACGTCAAACAGCCTTTTGATAACATACTTGTACATCGTCTGACCGTCTCCTATAGTCAATCTCCAACACATCCGTATGTCTTATGCGCGCATCGGATGTGTACAGATGTTTCATTCAACGTTATGCCCGATCAAGGATCGGGCTGACATTACGGTAATCAGCCGAGCGATGATCCCTCACCCTCGGCCAATTAACCGCACTTACGCAACAATTCTACTCGAACCGTCAACAATCAACAGACGTGCCCTCAGGGTCACGGTTCCTGCCGCTGATAAAACTGTTCGATCACGATCTCTTCCACTGAATTTGTATCGGGGTAGAATTCCATAAATTCTTCTCCACGTACCGTCTCACCGTCAATGTTGCGAATGCCGGTGAATTCGTAGGTGTTGAATTTTTTTGCCAGTTCCTGAAGTTGTGTCACTGAACGGTCGGAGATAATGTAATCCGACAGTTCAACCGACGCCTTAACAACAAAGTCCTGATCCGTCGCAATTTTCGTGGCAAGCTTATCGTAAAGCGCATCAACATACTGCTGTTGACGCTTCATACGGGTGGTGTTGCTGCTATCCTCAAGACCTTGCCTTGTTCGGACATACCGCAGAGCTTGCTCACCTGTCAAGGTCACGGTCTCGCCCTTCACCAGTGTGGTGTCCACACCGTCGAAATCATCCAGAACGGTCAACTGCACACCGCCAACAAGGTCGTTAAGTACCTTAACGGAGTCGATCGTCAGCGAGATGTAATGATTGATCTTTACGCCATACAGCACGTTAGATACGGCGTCGGCGACGTTGCGACAACTGACATCTCTGCCGTTGCCGTACGTGTGCGCCAATGCGATCTGCTTTGTTGCGGTGTCCACCTTACTCCCATCAACGCCGAGCACATTGACACTTGTCATCGTATCGCGGCTAATGTGAATGGCGGCACTCTTTTTCGCATTGTTATCAAACACAAACAGCATTAAAAAGTCTGCCTGCTTGTCGTTGTTATACGAATCCGCCGACGCCGTGCCGTTAAATTTATCCAGACCGAGGACAAGGAATGTCTCGATATGATCCTTGAGGACATACCCTTCCCCGTTATATTCCACGTACGTGTCGTCGATGTCCAGTGCGGAAAAACGCCCTTGGTGTCTTTCCCACGCTTGCAATAGCAACAGGGCAGCGGAAATGAGAAAAACAACCGCCAGAGTAATCGCGCTATATTTCAGAACCCGTTTATTCCTGTGTTGAGTCTTTCCCATTCCCTTCACCCCTGTTCCGTAATAAAAAGATCGGTCTTACGCCGCCTGCTTTTTGATTTTCGCGGCGATGACAACGATCGCCAACGCGGACACGGCCATCACGATCAAACAGACGGTCATATAACCGCTGTCGCCCGTCTCGGGGGAAACGCTCTGCTCTTTGCTGTTATCCACAACGATCGCGAAGGGAGAGAAATCCTCTACGGCAAACACCAGATGCAGTTCGCCGTTCACTTCTTTGACCTCAGCGTTTTTGACCAGTTCCCAGTCACCATCTTTCAAGTGCAACAGACCCACAAAGTGCTTGAGCGTATCCGCCTTGAGCACAATGTCGAAATGACCGTGGTCTTCGTGGTCACCGCAATTCTCATAGTTGATATCAAACAGGTCGCTGACGGACAGATTCTCCGCCTTCACACCGACTTCATCCGCGACTTTTTTCAGATCGCTGTTAAGCAGCGTCAAATCTGCCGCCTTGGCGATCTCCTCGTATGCCTTCTCGAACTGCAGACGAATATCCTCAGACAGTTCGTGCCGATCGGCATATGCCGTGATGACCAGCGTTGCCGTGCAATCGTCATCTTCGTTCTTGCCCTCAACCACCTCGGGCGCAAGATTCTTGGACGGGCTGGAAATGAACGCATTAGGAGCGGCAAAAGCCGTCACGCTCATGCTCACGACCAGAACCATCATCAAACAAATTGCCAATACCTTTTTCATTTTGAATATCATCCTTTCAAAATAATGTGTTTATTTATGGGCGAGCACGGATTGTCCGTACTCGTTCATCCGACAAATGTACTGCTCGCCGAGTTTCTTCCGAATGATTCCGAAAGCCTCGCCGATGCGCGGAGGTCTGGATGCGATACGGTGACAATCCGACCCCACAAAATGAATATGCCCTTTTTTAAGAAGGGATAACGCCGTATGTCTTGTTCGGCGGGAAATAAAGAAGTTTGCGTTGACCTGCATCTTGATACCGCTGTCAAGCAACCGAGCCCACACATCGCGGCTCTGTAGCCGCCGATACCGCTCAATATGCGCCAGTACGATCCTCACGCCGCTGACAGCCGACATCTCAATAAGCTCTCTGACCATATACTCCGTCCATCGGCACATCGGCATCTCCAACAATAGAAGGTTACTACCCTCAATGCACAGGCTCTTGATATCCGACAGACGGCTGATGCCTTGATAATACCGCACCTCTGCGCCGAGAAGGATCGTCGCCGACAACGCGGGCAATGCCATACGCAATTGTTCGAGCGATTGCTGCCGTCTGCCCAGAAACGACGCGATCGATTCGTCATTCGCGGAAAAATGCGGTGTCGCGATCACGGTGTCCACGCCTTGCTGAACCTGTAAGTCGATCAGTTTCGCGCTCTCCGCCGTGTCACGGCTTCCGTCGTCCATCTTCGGCAAAACGTGACTGTGCCAGTCGATCACGGCTCGTTACCTTCCGTTTCATTACGATAATACTTATAGTATTTGTACTTTTTGTATTTACCGTAAGAACTCGTCCCCGATTTCGCCTCGTTCATGACACAGCCGAGAACGTTAACGTTGGAGAGCTTCAGCTGTCGGAAGCAACGCTCCAATTCCTTCTTCTCAGTATATTCTTCGCGGATAACGACGATCATACCCGAGATCAGGCTCGAAATCGAGATGGCATCGGAAACGATATTGACGGGCGGCAGGTCGATGATGATATAATCGAACACCTCACGCAACTGCTTAAGCACATTTTCCATTCTGGTGGAACCAAGCAATTCCGAGGGGTTGGGGGGGATGTCACCCGAGGGGAGCACATACCAGTTATCCAGCAGATGAGATTTAAACTCCGACAACTGCGCGCCCTTACCTCTGAGCAGATCCGCCAGACCGGGGGTACTCTCGATCTCCAACTTCTTGGCGATAGAGGGGATACGCAGGTCCGCATCGATGAGCAAAACCTTACTGCCCTTCTCCGCGCAGACGTATGCGAGGTTGACCGCGGTGGTACTCTTCCCCTCGCCGCGCATCGAACTGGTGACACCGATGACGGGGCATTTCTCATCCGCGTGAAGCGTGAAGTCCAGATTCGCACGAATGAGTTTATACTGCTCGGTCGCGGTGAACTCCAAATTTTTATGCAGTGTCTTCTTCGTTTCGTTACTGCTCAACACAAAGTGGTTGTTTTTTTGTTTCTTTGCAAACAGTCCCATAATTTCTGACCCGTCCTTCCTTATGCGTTTGCCTGTCGGTCCTTGCGGGAATAATACCCGTACGCCTTACTGCCGGTATCCAGGAGGTCGGGAACTTTACCAAGGATCGGATAGTCGTACATTCTGAGGACATACTCTTCATCGTGAACGGTGCCGTCCATCAGCGCACTCACCGTCAACGCGATCACGGCGAGCAATACGCCGAGGATCAAACCCGCGGCAGTAAATCGCGTGATGCTGGGGGCAACTTTCTCCAATTCCGGAACCGCGGAATCCACCACTTCCATCGATGCGCCGTCGATGATCTCCGAAATGCGGATCGGCAGGACCTCGGCGATGGTGTTGGCGATCTTGCTCGCCTCGTACGGATCCTCACAGGTGACGGTCACCAACATGATCTCCGTATCATTAGACGGTGCGTACACGATCTTTTCGGACAGCTCGCGCCAAGTGTAATCAACATTTGCCTTATCGATCACACGCTCCAACGTGCTGCGGCTGCCGAGGATCTCACCGTAGGTTTTCACCAGGCTCTGCGCCGCCGTCAGCTCGGACGAGCTAATGCTGAAGCTCGTATTCCCCAACGAGAACGAGCTGTTATTGACATACAACTTGATAAACGATGAGTAGGTGGGAGCGATCGCAAACGCCGCGATCGAAAACCCGACAGCCGCTGCTGCCAAACCGCTCAGCGCGATCACCCACACGCGACGCCATAACGTTTTCACGATATGTAGCACATCAACCGCATAATACTCTCTGCTGTTTTCTTGTCTTTCCATCTGTTACTTCGCTCCTTAATTATGCCGCGCACAGAAAGGCTGTGCAACCCTTTTTTGTCTATTTTTGACGTCGAGCAAACAGCGTACGACACCCCAAAAAACCGTCACCGCTTACCACAAGGCGCAATGACCGCATTGTCTATTCCATTGTAGCACCGTTTTCAAATCTTTGCAATATATAATTATATGAATTTTATAGGGGATATTTGTTGAAAATGTGCGTATTTTTAATAAAAAGGTCGCCCCGTCAGGGGCGACCTTTTTATTTTACCTCGAAATCCATACACGCGCGAGTGGCGGTATAGGGGCGCACAAGCGTGTCGGCAACCTCGACGTGCGCGGGATGCACGGCGTAGTCTTTCAGTGCCTGCTCGCTCTCCAATACCGAGTACAGCATCACATCCGCATTGGCACTCGCCAGCGGTGAGATCTCCACCTGCATCTCTAAAAGACCCGGCACTACACCGACGAGTGCCTCTAAGCCTTCTTTCATCCCCCTCTTCACCTCGGGCGTGTTGTACTCAGGCTTGAGCGTCCAAAGAATGATGTGCTTGACCATAACGGTGTCCTCCTTGGGTGGGTGTGTATAGAATTAGGATAGCACAGATAAGAAGAAAGTGCAAGAAAAAGCTGCGACAGGAAACGGATGAATCTGTTTCCTGTCGCAGCTTATTCTTGTGTAGAACGGTCGCAGGAGACGGCACCCCGACGCCCCGCTGACAGATGTGCAAACCC
>JAZOCG010000101.1:0-9724 GCA_045596345.1 Acutalibacteraceae bacterium | reverse complement strand
AAGAACACACACAATAAACATCGGTGCCGAAACCACTGCACCGAGTTTATCGGTCACGCTGAGAGCGGATCTCTTCGGCAAGCGGCGCAAAAGAACACTGCGCCGAACAACGAGAACCGCGAGGCTCAGCAACCCGATGACGATCAGCACCAACAACGCAAAGGTGTTCATCATAGCGATCTGCTCACTACTCATTCCGAGCGTACAATACTGCAGCAGGAGCGAAAACCCGTTGTTGGTGAAGTGCACCGCAATAGGGATCCAGATGTTATCGGTGACAACATACAGCCAACCGAGAGCCAGCCCAACAATCAACGCAAACGGTATCTGTGCGATGTTTCCGTGCATCAGTCCGAACAGTAGTGCTGACACCACCACCGCAAACCCATCACCATACGGACGCAGGCTGCTAAGAACATACCCACGAAACACCAGTTCTTCCAGCAGTGCCGGAAGCACAGCGAATACCGCCAAATTCAGTAATAAACTGGATACCGTCGGGTGAAGATAACTGGGCATCTGCGGCTCGGGAACGCCAATGGATTCAAAGAAGTTCATCAGAACATTCACCACAATATTCCCTGCCATACAGATACCCACAGCAGCTAAGATTCCAAAAAAAGCATCGCTCGATTCAACCGTTTTCGCGTGAGCTAAAGGGCAATACCGTCGATAAGCCATCCGCATTACAACGATCGCCGGCAATGCCATACCCGCCGAATAGATCACCGCATAGACGAATAGAAAGCCCGTTTCATCAAGCGAAAAAAACTGAGCGATCATCTGCAGAAGGATGCCAAGCAAAAACATCGCCGCTTCTAATGCGAGCATCATAACGCCAATAGTATTAGCATCGGCGCGCAGACGGCGTTTTTCCGCCTTTTGTGGTGAGAACGAATCAAAATAGTTCTGCACACGGCATCCTCCTTTTTTGAAATCTTACGCATAGTATAGCACATTTTTTTCGCTGTGTATAGGGAGAATTTGTGAATTTTTTGATTGCACTATTTAATAGAATGTGGTATGATATAATGGTATACATAGAAGAAGGGAGCAAACGTATGGATAATCGTCCTATCGGCGTATTCGATTCCGGTCTCGGTGGCTTGACCGCCGTGCGCCGTCTGCAGGAACTACTGCCGCACGAAGACATCGTCTATTTCGGCGACACGGGACGTGTCCCTTACGGCACGCGCAGCGAGGAAACTATCCGACGCTATGCGCGCGAGGATTGCCGCCTGCTGCTCGACCGCGACGTGAAATACATTATCGCCGCCTGCGGCACGGTCAGCTCGGTCGCACCGGATATTTTGCGTGAGCTCCCCGTTCCTGCGATCGGTGTGGTGGAAGCAACCGCCAAAGCGGCTGTCAACGCCACCAAAAACAAGCGCGTCGGCATCATCGGCACGGCGGCGACGGTGCGAAGTCGTTCCTTTGAGAAGGCACTGTTAGCACTGGATGGCACGCTGACCGTTACCGCTGAGGCGTGTCCGATGTTTGTCTCGCTGGTTGAATCGGGATGGATCTCCCCAACCGATGAGGTGGCGACCGCGATGGTGCGCCGCTATATGGCACCGATCAAGTCCGCAGACGTTGACACACTGATTCTCGGTTGCACCCATTTCCCGCTGCTCGCCCCCATCATCGCGGCAGAACTCGGTGACGGTGTCACCCTCATCGACTCAGGGCGCGAGACCGCGATACACTGCGCCGAAGTACTTGCCGAACAAGACGCGTTGGCTCAACAAAAAGACGGCACGTGTCGTTTCTTCGTATCTGACAGACCCGATGGTTTCAGTCAAACAGCTGAGATCTTTCTCGGACGCTCGGTACGCGAAGAGGTCGAGAGTATATCATTGACATAGAAAGGCTGACCCTTATGCACGCAATCATCACGATCGTCGGCACACAAAAGGTAGACGATCAGGTCGATACGATTGAACTCACCACCGCCGGCACGCTTACGCGTACCGCAGAGGGATGGGATATCTATTACGCAGAAAGCGAAGCGACCGGTATGGACGGCACGGCAACCACCGTGCACGTATCAGAGGACAAAGTAATTCTCGAGCGTACCGGAACGAATGCCAGTTTTCTTGTGCTGGAGAAACATCGACGCCACCACAGCAACTACAACACCCCCTACGGCGCGATCGATCTCGGCACCTACGCGACCGATCTTAAAAACAATTTGACACCATCAGGCGGCGAATTGTATTTTGCCTATACGCTTGGATTCAACGGAAGCGTTAATTCCGAGCATACTGTTCACATCACCATTCAGGAGGATAAGAAATATGTCTGACATCGTCAAAACCACGGAAGAACAATTACGGCAAATGCTCGCCGCCGCTGTACAGGCGGCTATTGAGGCGGGTGAGCTGCCTAACGAGCCTCTGCCGGAGTATATCATTGAAGTTCCCGCAGACCGCAAAAACGGCGATCTCGCCGCTAACATCGCGATGGTTTCTGCACGCGCCTTCCGCAGTGCACCGCGCAAGATCGCCGACGCCATCGCCGCACACATCGACACCGACGGTACGTATTTTGCGTCTGTTGAGGTGGCGGGACCCGGTTTTATGAATTTCTTCCTATCCCCCGCCTACTACGGCGACGTGGTGAACGAGGTCATCGACAAGGGCGACAACTTCGGTCGCTCGGATTTCGGACAAGGTCAAAAGGTGATGGTGGAGTATGTTTCCGCCAACCCCACAGGTCCGATGCATATGGGCAACGCCCGCGGCGGCGCACTCGGCGACTGCTTAGCGAGCGTATTGGATGCTGCCGGCTATGAGGTGTGGCGTGAATTCTACATCAACGACGCGGGCAACCAGATCGAAAAATTCGGACTGTCGCTGGACGTGCGCTATATGCAGCTGCACCTCGGCGAAGACCGCGTCGAACTGCCCGAGGACGCCTATCACGGCGATGACATCAAAGCGCACGCCGCTGCTTTCTCTGCTATCCACGGCGACAAGTTCGTGAGCGCAAGCGAGGAAGATCGTCGCCGCGCCCTCATCGAATACGCTCTGCCGCTGAATATCGAGAAGATGAAGGCAGATATGGCGAAATACCGTATTGTGTATGACCGTTGGTTTACCGAGTCTACCCTGCACAACAACGGTGAACTGAAGGAGATCATCGACATCCTCACCGAAAAAGGGCTGACCTACGAAAAGGACGGTGCTTTGTGGTACAAAGCCGGCGAATACGGCGAAAAATATCAACCGAAAAAGCATCTCAACCGTGACGGCGAAGAGGAAGGAATCAAAGATGAGGTGTTGGTGCGTGCCAACGGTAACCCCACCTATTTTGCTGCAGATATCGCCTATCACCGCAACAAATTCCTGCGCGGTTACGATACGCTTATTGACGTGTGGGGTGCCGATCACCACGGTCACGTTGCCCGTATGAAGGGTGCGATGGATGCGGACGGTATGGATGGTAACAAGCTGAATGTCGTGCTGATGCAGCTTGTTCGGTTGGTGCGCGACGGCGAGATCGTGCGTATGTCTAAGCGTTCAGGCAAGGCAATTCAGCTCAGCGATCTACTCGACGAGGTGCCCGTTGACGCGGCACGTTTCTTCTTTAATCAGCGTGAAGCGAACACACAGATGGAATTTGACCTTGGTCTGGCGATCGAACAGAGCTCGTCCAACCCTGTTTATTATGTGCAATACGCTCACGCACGTATCCATTCCATCTTCCGTAAGATGCAGGAAAACGGCGTGAGCATTACCGCAGCTACACCTGCACAACTCGCTCTGCTTGCCGCTCCCGAGGAACGCGAACTTATCCGTCACCTTTCCGCGCTGGAAAAGACGGTGATTGACTGCGCCAAGGCGTACGACCCCTCCGGCATCACCCGTTATGCACTGGAACTGGCGACACTGTTCCATAAATTCTACAATGCCTGCCACGTGTCGGGTGTTGAGCAGGATCTGATGATGGCACGACTGGCACTGTGCGACGCGGTGCGTATCACCTTGCACAATGTGCTGTCGATGATGAAGATCGATGCACCTGAAGTTATGTAAAGCGAAATAACTTAACAACAAAACAGCCTACCGACAAACCAGTCGGTAGGCTGTTTTTCAGTCTTCTATTGCTCCTGACAGAATTCCACGAAGCTCATCCGCACCCTCGCCGTTAGAGGACGAGAACGGCAGAGTGAATATCCCCTCGTAGTCTGACAATTCTTGCTCAAATGCGGCAAGACGCTGTGCCCGCTCCGTTTTGTTGAGCTTATCCGCCTTTGTCAGCACGGCAATGAAGGGAATCTCCCGCTCAACCATATAGTCGAGCATCTGGTAATCATCCTTGCTCGGCGTATGGCGAATATCCAATAGTTGTACGACCAGACGGACATCGCGATCGTCATTAAAATAGCCTTCGATCAGTTCCGACCAACGACGGCGTTCACTATCCGATACCCGTGCATAACCATAGCCGGGCAGATCCACCAAACGCGCCTCATTAAGGTTGTAAAAATTGATCGTCGCCGTTTTTCCGGGTGTTGCACTGGTACGCGCAAGAGATTTCCGCCCCGTCAGACGGTTGATAAGAGAGGATTTGCCGACGTTTGAACGACCTGAAAACACGATCTCGGGCATCGTACTGCTCGGCAACTGCGACGATAGACCCGCCGCCGCCTCAAAGGAAGCATTCTCCCAACGCATACGTCACTCTCCCCTCTCAGTTTGCCGCAGACGGATCGGACACCAGGGCATTGCCGATGACCGTATCCAAGCTGCGCGCCGTGATAAAATGCGTTTTCTCACGCACGGTCGGGTCGATCTCATTGAGATCGGAAGCATTATCCTCCGGGATAATAACCGTATCGATATGATGCGTAAATGCCGCCATCGTCTTTTCGCGTAAACCGCCGATCGGCATCACGCGCCCACGAAGCGAGATCTCGCCCGTCATCGCGACATTTTTCTTCACAGGGATACCCGTTAACGCCGACACGATGGCGGTCGCCATTGTGACACCGGCCGAGGGACCATCCTTCGGCACCGCGCCCTCAGGCACGTGGATGTGGATATCTTTTGTTTTATAGAAATCCTCCGGAATGTGCCAGTCGTTTGCACGGGTACGCACATAGCTGACCGCGATCTTAGCGGATTCCTTCATCACGTCGCCGAGGTTACCCGTAATCTCCACCTTGCCGTTGCCGTCGAGGATCGCCACCTCAACAGGCATCGTCGCGCCGCCGACCGCCGTCCACGCCAGACCGTTAACAACGCCGATCTCATCGCGGCGGGATTTAGTGTCTTCCTTGTATTTCACGGGACCGAGGTATTCTTCCAGATTTGCAGGTGTAACCGACACACACTCATCGCTGCCTTCAACCACTTTCGTCGCGGTCTTGCGGCATAGGGTCGCCAACACGCGCTCCAGATTACGCACGCCTGCCTCGGCGGTATAGCCGTCGATGATGCGGCTGATCGCCGCGTCTGACACGCGAAGCTGTTTCGCATCCAGTCCGTGCTTTTTCATCTGTTTTTTGAGTAGATGACGCTTAGCGATGCGCTTCTTTTCCTGTGCGGTATAACTCGGTAGGTTGATAATCTCCATACGGTCATACAACGCTGACGGGATCGCGGAAGCATCATTCGCGGTCATAACAAACAGCACCTCAGATAAATCAAACGGCAGATCGAGGTAATGGTCACGGAAACCGCTATTTTGCTCGGTATCCAGCACCTCCAGCATCGCTGACGCGGGATCGCCACGGAAATCGTTGCCCATCTTGTCGATCTCATCGAGCAGAATAAGCGGATTTTTGGTCTCCGCTTGTTTAATCGCCGAAATAATGCGCCCCGGCATCGCGCCGATATAGGTGCGGCGATGACCGCGAATCTCGGATTCGTCCCGCACGCCGCCGAGCGACACACGCACATAGCGGCGACCCATCGCCTCCGCGATCGAGCGTGCAATCGACGTCTTACCCACGCCGGGAGGTCCGACAAGGCAAAGTACTTGCCCCTTCATTTCATCCGAAAGCTGACGCACGGCGAGTGCTTCGATGATGCGATCCTTCACCTTATCCAGACCTGTATGGTCACGGTCAAGGATACGGCGCGCGTGTTTAAGGTCGAGGTTATCCTCAGTCACGTCATTCCAAGGCAAAGACAGACAGGTGTCCAGATACCCACGCACCACCGTCGCCTCATGCGAGCCGGGCGGCATTTTGCCAAGCTTGCGGCATTCTTTGATCAGCGGATCGGTGATTTTTTCAGGCAGACCGAGCTTCTCGACGCGGGCAATGTATTCCGCTGATTCCTCAACAGGGTTATCCTCCTCACCGAGCTCTTCGGAGATGGCGCGAATCTGCTCGCGCAGGTAATAATCCCGCTGATTATCATCCATCTGCTGCTGCACTTTGTCCTCGATCTTCTTTTCGAGTTGTAACACCTGACATTCCTTATGTACGATACGCAGCAGTGTTTCTACGCGGTTATTCACTGATAACAGGTTAAGAATACGCTGTTTTTCCTCATACGGCATACCGAGATTACTTGCAATATAATCCGCCAAATGCCCGGGACGTTCCTCTGTCACAATAGTCATGAGCACATCGGGAGCCATCTTTGGCACCAACTCGGCGTATTCTTCAAACACATCGCGACACTGGCGCACCAGTGCCTCAGCCATCAAAAAATTCGTGACAGGTCGGTCAAACCGCTCTTGCACGACCGCGATGTAATGCGGCTCCTGCTGAACGATCTCCGCGATGCTCGCGCGATATTCGCCCTCAACGACAATACGAAAATTATCGTGCGGAAGTTTTAATATCTGCTTAACCTTCGCGACCACGCCCATACGGTAAAGCCCGCTCGGAGACGGATCTTCTTCTGTCACGTCCTTCTGTGTAACCAAAAAGACGGTCTGATCCTTTTTCATCGCGGCATTCAATGCGGCAACGGATTTAAGCCGACCGACATCAAAGTGCATCACCGTCTCGGGAAAACACACAAGACCGCGCAACACCAACATCGGCAGGGTGACAAACTGTTTTTCTTCTATCAACTGGGTTCACCTCTTATCAAAGGAAAATCGGTCGGTCCGCACGCGGCACCGACCGATGATATACGTTATTTGCTTGCTGTTTTGCGACGGGTGGTCGTTTTCGACTTCATCGTCGCTTTCGTGCGAGCGGATTTTTTATCGGGATTATAGATGATCTCCGGCTGTGCGCCGTTATTGACGCAAGCGGCGGTGATAACCACCTTCTCTACCGTGGTGTCCGACGGAATATCAAACATTAGCTTGGTGAGCAAGCCTTCCATCACCGAGCGCAGACCCCGCGCACCCGTCTCACGTTTAAGCGTTAATTCAGCGACCGCGCGCAACGCATCATCCGTGAAAGATAACTGCACACCGTCCAGCTCAAACAACTGCACATACTGCTTGAGGATAGCGTTCTTCGGCTCGGTCAAAATACGTACCAACGCCTCAGCATCCAGGTTTTCAAGCGTCGTGATGACCGGCATACGACCGACCAATTCGGGAATCAAACCGTATTTGACCAGATCCTGCGGTACGATCTGCTTGAGCAGTGCGATGTTATTGGCATCATTCTTGGATTTGACGTCGTTACCGAAGCCGAGCGAGCCGGTGCCCACACGCTTTTCGATGGTCTTGGTGATGCCGTCAAACGCACCGCCGAGAATGAACAAAATATTCGAGGTGTCGACCTGAATAAACTCCTGCTGCGGGTGCTTGCGTCCGCCTCCGGGCGGCACGTTTGCCACCGTGCCCTCAAGAATCTTGAGCAGTGCCTGCTGGACTCCCTCACCGCTGACATCACGGGTAATGGAGGGGTTTTCGCTGCGGCGAGAAATCTTGTCGATCTCGTCAACGTAGATAATACCGCGCTGAGCGCGTTCCACATCAAAATCCGCCGCCTGAATCAGACGAAGCAGAATATTTTCGACGTCTTCGCCGACATAACCCGCCTCGGTCAATGTGGTCGCGTCTGCGATAGCAAACGGCACGTCCAACGCTTTGGCAAGTGCCTGCGCGAGCGCAGTCTTACCAACACCTGTCGGTCCGAGTAACAAGACATTGCTCTTGCCGAGCTCGGCATTCATATCTGCGCCGAAATAGATGCGCTTATAATGGTTATACACCGCGACCGACAACGTCACCTTTGCCTCGTCCTGTCCGATGACATACTCATCGAGATGCGCTTTGATCTCGCGAGGTGTCGGCAACACGGGCGGCTCGTCCTTGGTCGGCGCGGAATGCCGCTTTACCGGGGCGGCATCCGGCTCGAGAAGGCTGCTGCACAACTCGATACATTCGTTACAAATAAAGACACCCGGACCGGCGATCAGCCGTTCCACCTCATCCTGCGGTTTACCGCAGAACGAGCAGGTGATCGAAAGCTGATGATCGTCACTCATCGGCAGATCTCCTCACTTTCTTTTAGGATGGCGCGGATCGTTTAGCCGCGCTTCTCCACCACTTTATCCACGATACCGTAGCGCACGGCATCGTCGGCGGTCATCCAGTTATCGCGGTCGGTATCCCGCTCGATGACCTCGATCGGCTGACCTGTCATCTCGGACAGCATACGGTTCATACGGCCACGGATATATAGAATATGATCCGCTTGGATCTTGATATCCGAAGCCTGCCCCTTCGCACCGCCGAGCGGCTGATGGATCATGATCTCGCTGTTAGGCAGAGCGAAACGCTTGCCCTTCGCACCAGCAGCGAGCAAAAAACTGCCCATGCTGGCGGCAAGACCGACGCAAATGGTGGATACATCGCACTTAATGTACTGCAACGTGTCATAGATCATCATACCCGCCGAGATCGAGCCTCCGGGGCTATTGATATACAGATGGATATCCTTATCGGGATCCTGTCCCTCAAGATACAAAAGCTGTGCCGTAATCAGCGAGGCTGTCGTATCATTGACCTCGTCCGACAGCATAATGATGCGGTCATTAAGCAAGCGGGAGAAAATGTCGTAGCTGCGCTCGCCGCGGCTGGTCTGTTCCACAACGTACGGGATAAAGCTCATATCAAACGCCCTCCTAGATGTTCTGTAAATAGGCAAATTTCCCTGCCACATAGTATGGGCAGGGAAACTCGGCTCTAAACCGAAATACCGATTATTCTTCGGTGATGGTCGCGTGCTCCTTAACGAAATCCATCGCCTTGCTGACCGAGAGATCCTCGATCAAAGCGGTAGCGGGGATCGCCACCTTCACCTGTTCGACCTCCATACCATACTGCTCGGCGAACTTCGTATACTCCGCCTCGAGCTCCTCGTCGGAGGGTTTGATCTTCTCTTTCTTCGCGATGGCTTCGAGCGTCAGACGCACCTTGACCTGCTTCTCCGCCTGCTCGCGGAAGCTGTCGCGGAACGCCTTCTCGTCCATACCCGTGTACTGCAGATACAGATCCAGGCTCAAGCCCTGCGACTGCAGACGGTAGCCAAAGTCCTGAATGCGATCGTCGATCGCACGCTCATACATCGCCTCAGGAATATCCGCCTTCATACACTTGAGCAGACCCTCAACAAGCTTGTCGTCAACGGCAGCCTGTGCCGCATTCTCGCGCTGTTCTTCCAGACGCTTCTTCGCGTCCGCCTTAAACTCGTCAACCGTCTCGAAATCAGAGCAGTCCTTGATCAGATCGTCGTCGATCTCGGGAAGCTCCTTCTTCTCAATCTTGTGCACCTTGCACTTGAACACCGCAGGCT